>JAQUNY010000071.1 GCA_028717405.1 Eubacteriales bacterium | reverse complement strand
TTTTTATAATATAATCAGCCTGTATGTCAAAGAAATAGCTTATACATTGTGCCGGCTTATAAGTTATAAATATTCAATCGGATGTTATCCGGTGCTTTACACTTCACAGTCAGAAGGAGGAATCGAACAAATGATAAAAGGTATAAATGTATGGTCTTTTCCGGCTTCAATGAGTTTTAAAGATTGTCTGGGACTCGCTTCCGCCGCAGGTTTTGAATCCATAGAACCGGCGCTTGATGAAAAAGGGCCTCTTACTCCCGAAAGCACGGCAGATGATATTTCGGAGATCCGAAAGGCTGTCGCCCAGGCCGGGCTGAAAATCAGCAGCCTTGCGACAGGTCTTTATTGGAAATACTCTTTTACCAGCAATGATCCGGCCAAAAGAGAAAAAGCATCATATATCGCAAAAAAACAGATAGATATGGCTGTTCTGCTGGGTACCGATGCCATTCTTGTTGTTCCGGGAGCCGTTGGCGTAGATTTTATCCCCGGGAGTGAAGTAGTAGAATATGATATTGCTTATGAGCGTTCTTTGTCGGCTCTCATCCCGATTTCTGAATATGCCGCTCAGAGGGGAGTTCTCCTCTGTGTTGAAAATGTGTGGAATAAGTTTCTCCTTTCTCCTCTTGAAATGCGCGATTTTATTGACAAACTGAGTCCGATTGGCGCAGGAGCATATTTTGATGTCGGCAACGTGATCTATTCGGGATATCCTGAGCATTGGATAAAGATACTTGGCAGCCGGATAAAAAGAATACATTTCAAAGACTTCCGCAGGAACTCCTGTGGCATTGAAGGCTTTGTCGACCTGCTTTCCGGCAGTGTAAGCTATACCGCAGTCATGGCCGGTCTTTCGGGGGCAGGCTATGACGGATATGTCACAGCTGAAGTCAGCCCCTATAAACAATATCCGGAGCAGAAAATCTATAACACATCTGCAGCCATGGACAGGATCCTCGGCAGGGAAAGAGATCAGCAGCAAGGGTGATGGAGACTGTCGAATTATATTAAGCTGAGTATAAGTGCCCAATATTGAGATAAATCATGAAATAGCATAAAAAATCTGCTGCCTTGAGGAGGTATATGAGATGATATCTGTAGGATTGATAGGGATGGGATTTATGGGCAAAGCCCACATTGATATTTACAACAGGCTGAACAGTGAGGGTTTTCCGGTCAAGCTCGTTGCTTTGTGCGACATTGACCCGGAGAAGCTGAAAGGCAATTTTAAAAGGGGCAACATCGATATAGGCGGAGAAAAGCCTGATATGAGCCGTTACCGCCTCTATGATGATCCGGATAAAATGCTTGATACTGAATCCAGAGCCGGCGAAATTACAGTTATTGACATAACCCTGCCGACATATCTCCACTCGCAATTTACCATAAAGGCTTTATTAAAGGGATTTAATGTTCTCTGCGAAAAGCCTATGGCTCTGAACACAAAAGAGTGCCTCAGCATGTCTGAAACTGCCGCTAAAACCGGCAAAAAGCTTATGATAGCTCAATGCCTGAGGTTTCAGCCTGCATATGAATACCTTAAGGCATGCGTAACTGAAGGCCGCTATGGGAAAGTGAACGGTGCATATTTTTACAGGGGAGGGTCAACTCCCGTATGGTCACATCTCAACTGGCTTCTTAAATCTGAACTGAGCGGCGGAGCACTCCTGGATCAGCATATTCACGATGTTGACACCATCAACTGGCTTTTCGGTCTGCCTGAAAAAGTTTCATCAGTAGCAAAAAATGTCATCCCCGGCAGTGGTTATGACATCGTGTCTACTAATTATATATATGCCGACGGCAGGGTCATCAACGCCCAGGACGACTGGACACTGAATGGAGGCTATGGATTCAGACCACTTTTCAGGGTTGGTTTTGAAAAGGGGAATATAGTTTGGGAGAACAATGTTCTCACAGACAATCCCAATGAGGGTAAAAGCTTTATTCCCGAGCTGCCAAAAGAGTCCGGCTATATCAGAGAAATCAGGTATTTTCTGAATGCTGTCTCAAACAACAGCCCCGTTACAGAGGCACCGCCTGAAAATACAGCCCTTGCCATCAGGATAGCTGAGGCAGAAAAACTGTCCGCTGATAAAAAAGGCGAGCCCGTTTCAGTCTGACCAAAATAAAACAACCGGAAATTTTATGCCCTGGTTTAATTTCAGCTTTGTTTTGGCTTTACTTTGGCTTTGTTTTAATTATGTTAAAAGAGTTTTATACTTTCGATTTTAATACTGTATTCACCCTGAGGAGCTTTTATAACAACGGTGTCTCCGCTCTTCCTGAGCATCAGCGCTTTCCCGACAGGTGATAAATAGGTGATTTCATCTGCCTTCTGCAAATCGTCGGCTTCCGGCGGGATGATCTTATATGAATAGCCTTCTCCCGTATCCGGTTCAGATACCCTTACCTCGCTGTATATAGAGACAAAAGGGAACTCATTATCAGCCTCTTCTGAGATTTCAGTCTTTCTGAGTGTCTTGTCAAGCAGGGTTATATATTTATCCAGCAAAGAGATGAAGCTGATTCGTTCTTCATCCATCTCCCGGTAATATTCATCTGCTATCAGTACTTTTCTCTCTTCTATATCGACAAGGTGTGCAAGCATTTTTTCATGAGCCTGTTTGGTTAATTTTATTTTTCCCTGCATCTGCATTTTTCCTCCCCCTAAAAAAGCCAAATAAAAACATAAGGTACTCCGCCTGAGAGCAAAGCACCATAACTATTGGTTATCTTTTATTTTATATGATACCATTTCCAATCTGGTTTGTCAATGTTAAGGTATGTGTGGAAAAGCGTGGAAATGCTCGCGGAATGAGCACTCCGGATATGACTTTCTGTAATCTGTCGTGTATAATAGGCTTATATAACATATGCATGTGAGAATCAGCATTAATGTAAGCGACCTGCATTAATGTAAATTTGATTTCAGGGAGGTTGGCTATGATCAGACGCGAGTTGGGAAATACCGGTGAAAAGCTTTCAATATTGGGCTTTGGTGGTATTCTTGTAAAAAACGAACCGCAGAAAGAGGCAGACAGGATCGTCCGCCATGCACTGGACCATGGTATCAACTATTTTGATGTTGCCCCTTCATATGGTGATGCTCAGGATAAACTGGGACCGGCACTGAGAGGCAGCCGGAATAAAATCTTTCTGGCATGTAAAACTGCCGAAAGAACAAAAATAAAGGCAGCCCTGGAACTTGAGGACTCTTTAAAAAAACTTGAGACAGATCATTTCGACCTGTACCAGTTTCATGGTGTAAAATCTGTTGAAGAGGCAGAACAAATATTCGCTGAAAACGGCGCAATGGAAGCAGTACTGAAGGCAAAAAGAGACGGCAAGTTACGTTTCATAGGCTTCTCGGCACACGATGAAACAGCCGCTGTCGCAATGATCAACAAATACGATTTTACCTCTGTACTTTTCCCTGTTAACTGGGTATGCATGCTGAAAGGCAGTTTTGGTCATCGCATTATGGAAAAAGCTGTGGATAAGGGTGTTGCGAGACTCGCGCTTAAAGCCCTGGCATATACTAAGAAAACGCAGGGCACCGGAAAAAACTATCCAAAGTGCTGGTATACGCCAACAGATGATCCGGGCCTTGCGGCAATTGCTTTAAGATATACCCTTTCACAGCCTGTTACCGCGGCAATACCACCGGGAGACTTCAGTTTTTTTGATATTGCTTTGGACGCCGCCGAAAATTTTAAACCTGTAACGGAAGCTGAGATTGCAGAACTGAGAACGCTGGCTTCAGACCTCGATCCGATATTCTGACATGCCCTTAAGGTGACCGCTTTCCGCTTTGTCGCTTTTCGCCATGTTGCTTTTCGAAATGTATGTGTGTGTGTATGTATGTATGTGTGTATGTACATATGTGTGTGTATGTATTGACACTATATAATTATTAAAAGTATAATTGACGTTAAGGCTTCTCACTTTATCGCTGCATTATGGTAAATTGATTACTGATTTGTATTAAAATTTCGATAATATTGAAAGGAGTCCTGATAATGAGAATATCAAGAAAGACCGTTTTGATCCTGTCACTTATGATTGTTGCAGTTCTGTCACTCCCTCTGGTTTCATGTGAAAAATCCGACATCGCAGAGGCACCTTCCGGCACCGCGGCTCCAACACAGAAGCCCGCTGTTATTGAACTCAGCTTCGCGCACTTTTTCGGCCCGACACATCCTGCCGAAACCAAATTAGTCAAAGAGTGGTCGGCCAAGATTGAAGAAGAGACCGGCGGCGCAGTAAAAATAACCAGTTACCCCGGAGAATCTCTTGCAAAGGCAAACGACATATATAATTCTGTTGTACAGGGCGTCGCAGACATTGGTCTTTCATGTTTTTCATATTCACCCGGCCGTTTCCCTGTGCTTGAGGCTTTTGAGCTTCCCGGCACAGTATATCTCAATTCAAAATCAGCCAGCATGGTTGCCTGGGAAGGCATAAAAGCGCTTGCCCCGGAGGAAGTCAAAGATACTCACCTTTTAATGGTCATTGCCACAGGCCCCGGCGACCTTTTCACCAGTACTCCCATAAATAAGCTTGCAGACCTTAAAGGTATTGAAATCCGTGCCACAGGCATCAGTGCCGAATCACTCAAATATCTTGAAGCCATACCTGTAGGTATGCCCCAGTCAGAGACGTACGAAGCACTTTCGAAGAACATAGTCAAGGGAAACCTCTCTCCGGTAGAAGTCCTTCAGGGGTGGAAACAGGCCGAAGTCACAAAATATATAACAAAAACTCCCTTTCTATATAACACACTGTTCTTTGTGACCATGAACAAAGCAAAATGGGATTCACTTTCTTCCGACCTTCAGGACACGATTACCCGTGTTACAGAGGAATTTCATAAAAAAACTGCAGCAGGCCTTTGGGACATGCAGAATGAAGCTGCTCTGGATTATGCCATAGTTGAAAAGAAAATGACGGTAATAGAACTCACAGCTGATGAAGAGCAGATTTGGATAGCAAGGCTTGAGCCGCTGAGAGAGAAATATCTTGAAAAACTCAAAGGCCTTGGCATTGAAATCGATCCCCTGGCTACCATAGAAAGCCTTGCTGATAAATATAACGAAGAATATAAAGATAGTGAATAACCTGATGGACACGCCGGCAAACAAAACCGGCAGCATATTAAAAAAGCTGCCGGAATATGTTAATTACATATCATCCGCGGCTCTTGCCTTACTCATGCTTATGGTAACTATAAATGTTATCCTCAGGGCTGTATTCAAATCTCCCATAATGGGTGTATATGACTTCACGGGTTTCCTGACAATTATTATCATAGGATTTGGACTGGCCTATTGCTCTGTTAAGGACGGACATATCGAAATAACCATCCTTACTGACAAAATGCCCAAATTTATTGGTAAAGCTATCACAGCGTCAGGCCGCATGATATCCTTCATTATTCTGTCTGTGACTTCATATGCCCTTTTTAAGCTTGGTTCAAGATATATGCAGGCTAATGAGCTTTCTGTGACAACGCAGACACCGCTTGGTATATTTGCATATGCGCTTTCATTTTGTTTTATGTTTCTATCATTGACGGTCCTCATAAAAGCTCTCGGTATCGGAAAGGCCGGTGATGAAAAGTGAGCCCTGAAATTATCGGTCTTATCGGTATAATCATCTTTATGGTACTGATCTTCCTTCGGGTCCCGATTGCTTATGCCATGCTGCTGACAGGTTTTGCGGGGTTTTCTGTTATAGTGACGCCAAAGGCCGCATTAAATGTTCTGGCCACAGATATTTTCAGTACTTTCTCCACATATTCCCTGAGTGTTATACCAATGTTTGTCTGGATGGGCTTTATAGCCTACTACTCGGGTGTCGGCAAAAACCTCTATACCTTTGCTTACAGGATGGTCGGGCATAAAAGAGGCGGCCTGGCAATTGCCACACAAGTCGCGTGCGCTGTATTCGGCGCTATTTGCGGTTCCAATACCGCCACGGCGGCCACAATGGGGGCAATATCCCTCCCGGAAATGAAAAAATACGGATATAACGATTCACTGTCAACGGCCAGCGTCGCTGCCGGCGGAGCTTTGGGCGTACTTATACCTCCAAGCGTGATATTTATTGTATATGGCATACAAACCACTCAATCAATCGGCAGGCTTTTTCTTTCAGGTATACTGCCCGGCATACTCCTTATGTTTCTTTATATTGCAGCTATTTATTTTACAGTCAGGATACATCCCGAATACGCTCCCGCTTCTGAAATCAGTTATACATGGAAAGAGAAACTTGCCGGCCTTTCAAACGGGCTTCTTGAAGTGCTTTTCACCTTCTTCGTATCACTGGGCGGCCTTTTCGCAGGCTGGTTCACTCCCACTGAGGCTGGTTCTGTGGGAACCGCAAGCATACTGCTTATAACAGTACTGAGAAGACAATTAAAATGGGATGGTATAAAGAAATCACTTGCCGATACAACTAAAACTACTTCAATGATTATGCTGCTTGTCGCAGGCGCAATTGTTTTTGGCCGCTTCATAGCAGTCAGCAGGCTTCCTTTTCTTATGGCTACCTGGGCTTCAACTCTTGCCCTGCCATCCGTATTTATCCTGATAATAGTCCTGCTTATATATCTTGTGCTTGGGTGCATTATAGACGCACTGGCAATGATACTGCTTACGATTCCGATTTTTTATCCCGTCGTTGTGGATGTCCTTGGGTATGACCCCGTTTGGTTCGGAGTCGTGATCGTGCTTGTCGTCGCTATGGGTGTAATAACTCCCCCCGTAGGCATGAATGTTTTTATAATAAAGGGAGTGGCAAAAGATATTCCTGTGGAAACCATATTCAAGGGTGTACTGCCCTTCCTGCTGGCTCTCTTCATCTGTATTACACTGCTGATAATTTTCCCGGAGATAGCCACATTCCTGCCTTCGCTGCTTATGAAGTGACCCTTCTGTATCACCTGTGTCATATGACAACTATAAAATGTCCTCAAAACGACCGTTCTCTTACAGGGCGGTCCTCTTTTTTCCCGCAATAAAAAGTGAAAGCAGTAAAATGCCTGCGGCAAATCCAGCCTGTATAAACATACAGGAAATTATGGCGCCAGTGCTGCTTCCGGAAAAATCAGAAATGTCGACAATAAGGTTGTTAGCTTTCACATACCAGTATGTCGGTGTGAATTTTGCCATACTTAAAACAAAGTTTCCCAGCAATTCCTGCGGTACAAATACTCCGGCAATAAAACAGGTGCCCAGCGTCACAACATTTGCCACAGCCCCCTGGGCATTTCTGCTTTTCAGCAAGCCACTTATAAGATAACTTATGCTGAGGCCTGCCGTCATAAATATGAATGAATTGATGCACAGCAGCATTCCCCTTTGCGATAGTATCTGCCTCCCGAATATCGCAAGGCCTGCCAGGATCATAACCGCCCAGCTCAAAACGGCAAAAACCAGATTGCCTCCCGCCATTTGCAGATACATCTGCCGCAGAGACAGCGGCGAACACATATTTCTTCTTTTAATGTCGGTGTTATTAAACGCAAACATACAGGTGGTCACACCCAGTATCAGAATCGAAAAAAGAGCATACGCAAGATAGTTGAAGAAATATGCAATATTATAGCTGTTGCCGGGCTTGGGATCCGGCGGAACTTCCATTTCGACCGGAGCGCTTACGGAAAGAGCCTTTACTGCCGAAGCGGCTGCATCCGCAGTGGTAATCCGTTCATTGCCCGCCAGATACAGCCTGACCATTTCAAAATACCTGTTTATCAGCATAT
>JAQUNY010000070.1 GCA_028717405.1 Eubacteriales bacterium | reverse complement strand
TGCCGGTTCGGTTCACTAAGGCAGTTCAATCTGGTGCAAATAATTTTTCATCTATCCTGCACTCCTATAAGTTGATACAATCCTATCACTTTCAGCTAAGCGGAGAAGCGAGGATTCGGGCCCCAGTCACTGCGTATATCCTGATTATCTCTTAATTGCTTGAATAATCATTCCTTTCGGGACAATATATCCTTTAACAGGAACCCTGAATCCATGATAATAGAAACACTCAATATCACAATATCCTAATCCAATCAGGTTTTTCATACTGTGACATAATAATTATTTCCTTTCATCCGTGTATGTAGCAGTTGAGTACGGCTTTTGTGAATGAGTAGATAGACAGTTAACCAAAATTACTTTCAACCAAAATTACTTGACTATTGAAAAGTTGGAAGATATGCCTGGTCTTCTACCCTATACATCTATCAATCAGTTCCTTTGCCCAAGCTTCAACCTCTGCAGCTTGCTCTTCTTCTAATAATTGAATATCCCCCAGAATTTTCTTTGCAGCAATTAAAACCATATCCATATTAACAGCTTTGGGAGTACCCACAAATCGGATATAATTTTTATAACAAATTTTGTCCAATGCATTTTCACTAAGATCAAGGCCTTTTATAATATGCCCTCCGTAACAAGGCATTTTAAACTCGGTTTTATCATGTGAAATTGCCATGCGGACCAGCTGATAAATATAAGGATTAAAATTCTTGGTATTATTACAATCTGTTCCAAATAAAATTCTATCCGAATATTTTTCGAAAAACTCCTGCCATACGTCTATTTGATCAGAAAAACCCAAAAACATCTCCACTCCTGGCGCCAGATCAAAATTCACATTCGGATAAGTTTCCATTACACGCTCAGCCTCTTCTATAAAGCAGGATAGAAAGAAAAAATGAGCAAAGGTTACTCTCAGCTTAGGGTGCTTATTAAGCATGGCAAAGGCCTCTTCATAAATTTCCTGCTTAGAAAGATATGTCCCATCAAAATATCCCCACCCACGTGATTTTTCATATTCGGTCATTTCTCTCTTCTCCCAAAACTTCTCCGGATCGTTTACATGAATAAGGATGGGAATATTGTTTTCTTCTAAATAAGTAAACATTTTATCGTATCTGAGATCGCAAATAGCATGCCCCAGTTTTTTTCTGGTATCAGGTGAATACATAAATTTAATGCCATCACATCCCATATCCACTAAAGCCTTCGCCTGAAACTCAAAAGAAATATCTTTATAGATATCATTGTTGTGGATCATACCGAAAACAGCAACCTCCATGTTTTTATAGTTTTCTTTCCAATATAAAAGAGAGAGATTATACACTATTGACCTGTAAGTAAGCGATTGAAGCGCTACATTAGTGATTCCCCGGCCTGCTATCTCATCCAAAAAAGTTTGACATTTATTAAAATTAATATCCGTCATATGAACATGAACATCTGCAAAATTATTCATCTGCTTACTCTCCTCAAATTATATATTCCCTGCAGTCTGCTCTGGGGTAAAGTTCTTTCTGCTGCCTCTGTAAGCCTTTATTTATATTGTATGTGTAGACGTAATTATCAATGGAGTTGTAACCAAAGGTATGAAAAATCTCAGCAGCATTTTGTACGTAACTTTACAGTTTAAATCATCTTCTTTTATCGGTAGTTTCCTTTCCATTGTAAGCCTGTTGCCAATAATTAATATTTTCCGGTCCCGTTTAATCATCACTTAGTAACACTCTGCCGGATTAAATGCCGGAGTATTTTATTATGTGACACTATCCAACCGATTTTACTACTATTTTTACTACTATATAATATACCAGATTCCGCGCCCCTCATCCACAAACAGAGTAAATTCACCGGCTTAAAGCCAGTGAATTTTCATAATATTCACTTGATTATAGTGAATATTCATGCTATATTATATACATGCTATGAATAGCAGTTTCTCTTCAGGGAGATTATATTATGCTATATGAGAGTGAATCCATTGAGTTGAAAGAAATATTCACAGATGATATCAACAGGGAAGTCGTGGCGTTCGCAAATACAGATGGAGGCACAATCTATGTTGGAGTCGATGATAACGGGTACGAGACAGGCATTAAAAATCTCGACAAAACCTGCCCACGCCTCACAAATATCCTCCGAGATACCATCGTACCAGATATTACGATATTTACAAAATACGAGTTGCTAAAAAACAACATTATTAAAATAACTGTAGCCGAAGGCACCGCAAAACCATATTATCTTAAAAAAAACGGAATGAAGCCTTCCGGAGTATTTGTCCGCCAGGGCACATCATCCGTTGGGGCAACATGGGAACAAATACGTCAGTTTATAAAACACTCAGACGGAGATTCGTTTGAATCTTCAAGAAGCATTTTGCAAAATTTAACATTTGTCTCCGCTGAGGTTGAATTTAAAAGCCGAAATACTGTATTCACAGAAGATAATTTTATTTCGCTGGGTATACGTGATACTGAAAAAGATCTTTTCACAAATCTGGCATTGATCCTTTCTGACCAGTGTTTGCATTCTGTCAAAGTTGCTGTCTTTGATGATCCTGCAAATACAATTTTTATTGACCGCCGGGAGTTCACTGGTTCAATTTTCAAGCAGCTTCATGCCACTTATGATTATCTGATGTTAAATAACCGAACTGTTTCCACCATCAACGGTTTGTATAGGACTGATAACATAGACTATCCGCCTGAAGCAATTCGCGAGGCTTTATTAAACGCACTTATACACAGAGATTATAGCTATAGTGGCAGCATAATCATCAACATAAACAAAGAACATATTGAAATGATATCAATTGGAGGCCTTCCGCCAGGCTTGTCTGCGAATGATATTAAAACTGGCATATCTCAGCCCAGAAATTCCAAACTTGCCGGTGTTTTCTTTCGTCTAAAACATATTGAAGCTTATGGTACAGGCATAAGAAGAATATTCAATCTCTACCTCAATTGCGACAGGAAACCTGAAATTGCAGTATCGGAGAACACATTTCGTATAATATTGCCTAATATGAATTTCCATTCTGAAGACCGGGAGAGGGGAAGTTATGTTTCGGAAAATAAAACTGACTCGAGGCTGCGTAAGATTACTGCCCAAATGCAAAAAGTCCTGGACTACCTGTCTGAATATGAATCTATAAATGATGAAAAAATGATGGAATTGCTTAATCTGAAAAGAACCAGGGCTTATATAGTTTCCAGACAAATGGCTGATATGAAGTTAATTGATATTATTGGTCGCGGCAAGGATAAAAAGTTTGTCCTGCATAAATAAAACAAGCACTCCCTGGTTACAGGCATATGGCACTAAATATTATTCTCAATAACCCAAATAACTCTATTCCTAAAGCTTTTATTTTTATAATGGGAACGTTAACCAGGACAAAAAACTATTTGCTACCCGGTTTATACGTTGATGTTCATTGAGAAGATGGCCTTATCACAGGATCTGGTATATAATATCGATCCCGATGCATTAAGATAATATTAATCATGTGTTTTCACCAGTCATGTATGACTCGCGGACATCTCTCCCACTCCGTTAACTCCAGATGCCAGAATCCTGACCATTGTTTCATTTGCTCGTGATCTTCATGCTTTGGATCCAGCATTATATTGCGAAAATCAATATACCCGCCAACGCCGCCGACATCTTCGGGCGGGGCTTGCCCGACAGCCTCCAGCAAGTACGGTGATTCCCTGTTATATTCGTCAATTATACGTACAAGTTCAATTATATGCTCCCAGTTATCGCCCATATCGTATGTATAGATGAGACGCTTGTACTTTGGCAGAAACTCCGACAGTTTATGCTCCTCCTCAAGAATCGCTTTATCGTCATATGCCAAATCTTCATCGGTCATAACAAGCCGGGCTGCAGGCTCTCGTTTCCTTCCTTCATAAGCCTTCCAGTCATGCAGATGCCTGTCTTCCCAATGAAAGACCCGTTGTAAAACACTATGCAGCTGAGGGAGTTCAATGTTTGCCGGAACAATTATCCGCCTTGTCGCCTGATAAATCTCCAGGTCAAGCGTGACAAGCAATTCAAAAGCCCGATACTTGTAGACAGGCTTTCCGGTAAGTGCAGCAAGCGCGTCAAACATCTTTTTATACGGAACAAACCCATCATCACGACTATTTGTATATCCAACGGGAAAGCTGTTAACAGCTGCTCCTATTGTGTCGCTGAATATTTTCTCTGCTCCACTGTAAATATACCCTATGTGAAAAGCACATTCTGTACCTGCTTTATTGACCCAGGCCGTAAATTGTCTGTCTCTGTTGACAATGAACTCAACCTCGCCGGAAACACGCAGATACTCATCAATGATCTCATTGTTGAGATTAAATATAAGGAGAGTATTTTTAATTGCGGCAATCATCATCTCCGCGCCGACCTTCTTCATATCCTTACGTTTTACCTGATAAATGGAAACCGTAAACCGTGTGGCGTTATTTACCAAAACAAGCATGTCTTCAGTCCGGCTGTTGTCCCAGGCCTTCGTCCAATTTGCCGTCCAGGTAAACAGTGGATTTATTATTTTGTGAACGGACGATGGCTTGATTTCCATAGCTTCAGCGAGTTTTTTTGTTAAAGCGATTTGCATATCAATTTTCCTCCGCCTTTTTATATATCGAGTATAGCTTCCCTGATTAATCCGGTCTTATTTCCTACTCTGACCGTGTTATTTATATAATATCACATCTGCTAAACCTTTATTAGTAGAATTCCATTCCTCAGAATTATCTATTCCCGCAATTCCAGTAACTTATGAAAGCACAATCTTATCGTAGTTGTCAGGAATTCTTTCCAGCGGTTATTTAATTTATATTTTAGCGGATATATTTCTTCCAAGATCGCTGAAACTGATATACGCAGAGTTTCCGGGAAACGCCGTGATCCTGATAAAGTTTTACGCACCCTCCGATCGTTTGCGCGAAATATTTCTACAGAGGCTGGTATTTCCACGTTCTTAAAAGATATCGGCGGCAGTGGCGGCAATTTAGACAATGAAACAGCGGCGGACTATCTCTCTATACTTGAGCGTATGATGGTGGTGGACAATCTGCCCGCATGGAACACACATATCCGGTCTTCAGATATGCTAAGAAAATCATATAAATGCCATTTCGCCGATCCATCACTGGCAATCGGAGCTCTGGGTTTATCCAGAGACAAGCTGTTGTCGGATTTGAACTATCTGGGACTGCTGTTCGAATCTCTTGCAATCCGGGATTTACGGATTTACGCTGAGGCAAATGACGGGAAAGTTTTTCACTATCGTGATTCACGCGGTCTGGAAATAGATGCTATTACGGAATATCCTGACGGCACATGGGGAGCTTTTGAAATTAAACTCGGGATAGGCGCCGCAGACGATGCTTCGATAAATCTTTTAAAACTCGCGGCAAAAATTGATACGGAAAAAGTGAAAGCGCCATCGGCACTCACTGTAATTACAGGAAACGGATTTGCCCATCGGCGCAAGGATGGTGTAAATGTAGTCCCACTTTCAGTATTGACTGCTTAATAATAATCTTTTTTATAACTTTCAGCCACTTTTTGCATCTCCGGTAGTCAATTCATAGCAGAGTAAATCAATTATTGCCATGAGAGAAAATGGATAGCGCAGAAATGATGATACAGCTATTCTCTTCCGCACACCCGTTCCCTCAAAAAATAAGGATGATTTATAATATCACTTATAAATACAGGACCTCTTCCTTTCCGGTTTACAGATATCTTGAATATAAAGTATAATAATCGAGTATAATACCTGAATTTGGTATCAGACATTAAAAAATGGTGCAAGTAAGATGTGCCGTAAACAGGTATAGGGACGTTTTATATGAAAAAAATATGCGTTGTCGGCAGTATCAATATTGATATGGTTGCAATGGTGCCAAGATTTCCCGGGCCCGGAGAATCGCTTTCGGCATCTTCCTTTATGATATGTCACGGGGGAAAGGGCGCGAACCAGGCAGTCGGTGCAGCCCGCCTTGGCGCTTGTGTTACCCTTGTCGGCAAAATCGGAGATGATCACTATGGTGCGGCATATATGGAAGCGCTCCAAAAGAATAAAGTAAAGTGCGGGTGCATAGGCGTTGAAAAAGGAACCATGAGCGGCCTTGCGCTTATTGAAGTGGACAGCAGCGGCGAAAACAGGATCGTGTCGGTCAAGGGTGCAAATAAAAAGGTAAGCATTGAGTTTATAGAATTAGACTGGGACAAAATTGCTGAAAATGATATTTTTATGATACAGCTTGAAATCCCGGCGGAAACCGTTTTATACCTGATCAGGAAGCTTAAGTGTGCGGGTAAAACTGTAATACTTGACCCGGCGCCGGCCGTAGTTTTGCCGGACGAATTATTCGGCTTAATAGACTATATAACTCCCAATGAAACCGAAATAGGCATCATATCGGGGAATATGGCAAATAAGCCTGAAAATCTTTCAGCAGCCGACATACTGCTTGAAAAAGGATCTCAATGTGTAATACTTAAGGCGGGGAAGAACGGCGCTTTTATCATAACCGGAGAAGACAAAAAGCATGTACCGGGATTCAAAGTAACCCCGGTAGACACCACCGGCGCAGGCGATTCGTTTAATGCGGCGTTTGCCGTGGGACTTGCCGAAGGTATGAATGTTGAAGAAAGCGTCAGGTTTGCAAACGCAGCAGCCGCGCTGTCGGTGACAGCCGCAGGCGCCCAGACTGCCATGCCCTCGCGGGATGCGGTTGACCGGTTCATCAAAGAAGCAGGCACATAAGAAATAAATATGGCGTATCAGTTCTCCGGATGGCTGCCCAAGTTTCCTGAAGAGCACACCCTGCCGAAGATAACGCCGCATGGCTTGCGGCAAAGTGTTCAGGGAATGGAACATAAATATTTAAAAGGAGTGCATGATTTAGTTGTCCACTATATCATGCAAGTTATATATGAATATGAAGAAGAAAACATTATTTATATTAATTTCAATAATGTTTATTATTGGCATATTAACACTCACCGGTATGTTAATACTCAATAAAAATCCCATCCAGGATCATCAGTATGTAAATACCGGAAGTGAACTTTTGGCAAACTGCAGATTTGAAGATAGTACAGCACCAGGATTGATATTGCTCGGTAGTAACGGTCCTGCATCAGCAAAGGGTATAGTAATAAGTGAACAGAGTGGCAATTCATATTTTAAGATGGAAGTTTCAGATTTTGGATCGATAGCATGGCATCTGAGATCATATGCAATAATTGACAGGAATATACTTGAAGCGAATAAAGCATACCAAATTTCGTTTTCAATAAAAAGCACAAAAGAATTTGTTTTAAATAGCATATTAATCGATTTTCTTAATCCTGCTGGAGACAAGGGTATAACAATAAAAAATGTTGCGGGAAATATTAGTATTATTGATGAATGGCAAGATCTAACATATATAATAGAATTTAACGATGATGATTTTATGAAAGCAGGATATTCCCCGGAAGAATGTGACGCAAGGTTGATGTTTCAGTTTGGGAAGGGTCTGGTTGGTGAACAAGACCCGCCAGTGGAAGTATATATAGATAATATAAGCATGGTTGAATTTTTCAATGAACCTGAACTTTATTGTGATTTCACAATATCACCTTCCACCATTAGTTTAAATAATAGTAATTATGATGAAAAGATTGACATCACAATAACAATGACACAAAATTCAGCAGATATAGCAGGCCTTGAATTGAATTTTGAACATGGATCAATATTTGAA
>JAQUNY010000069.1 GCA_028717405.1 Eubacteriales bacterium | reverse complement strand
CAATAAAAAGTGAAAGCAGTAAAATGCCTGCGGCAAATCCGGCTTGTATAAGCATACAGGAAATGATGACACCAGTGCTGCTTCCGGAAAAATCAGAAATATCGACAATAAGATTGTTAGCTCTCACATACCAGTATGTCGGGGTGAATCTTGCAATAGTTAAAACGAAGTCTCCAAGAAATTCCTGCGGTACAAATACTCCGGCAATAAAACAGGTGCCCAGCGTCACAACATTTGCCACAGCCCCCTGGGCATTTCTGCTTTTCAGCAAGCCGCTTATAAGGTAACTTATGCTGAGGCCTGCCGTCATAAATATGAATGAATTAACGCATAACAGCATTCCCCTTTGCGACAGTATCTGCTTCCCGAATATCGCAAGGCCTGCCAGGATCATAACCGCCCAGCTCAAAACGGCAAAAACCAGATTGCCTCCAGCCATCTGCAGATACATCTGCCGCAAAGGCAGCGGCGAACACATATTTCTTCTTTTAATGTCGATATTATTAAAAGCAAACATACAGGTAGTCACGCCCAGTATCAGTATTGAAAAAAGAGCATACGCAAGATAATTGAAGAAATATGCAATATTATAGCTGTTGCCGGGCTTGGGATCCGGCGGGACTTCCATTTCGACCGGGGTACTTATGGAAAGTGCCTTTGCAGCCAAAGCGACTGCGTCCGCAATGGTTAGCCATTCAGTTCCCACAAGATATAACCTGACCATATCAAGATACCTGTTTGTCAGCATATCAGCGTACACCGCAGCCGCAGAATCAGCCGCAGCCACTGTTCTTTCAAGCGAAATAATTTCCTTTATTCCGGATAATGTCCCTTCTGAATTTTCAGCTTGCCTGTAGTCCTCAATAGCTCCGGTAAACTTTTCATCAAAGTCGGCGGGGATCCTTAACACATAAGACACATCCCTGTAAAAAAGGGCGTCCTTTATTTTTGCCCTGTCGTCAGGCAATTCCACCATTACTGCATAGTTCCCCAGGTATTCTCTCAGGCCTTCTGCTATGTCTTGTCCGGCAGCACCGGCGCTTGCACCCGCCTCACGAACGCTGTCCCCGTTTATGTCCCCTTCAAGATCTCCAGGGCTTTCATTCACGCTTTCAACTATCAGCGCCATCCTGATCTTTGTGCTCTGAAAACCTTCGCTTGCCGTATCTCTGTTAAAAACAGTCATCATGATTGTCAGTATTATGCATATCAGAAGATATATCATAAGCACCGGTATGTTTTTTTTGATAATTTTTAAATAAGCCTTAAATAGCTGCATATTTTTTCCTCCTCATAAGCAACCAGGAAGAAAGTCCGAAAACTGCCGCATATGCAAACAAGCCCGCAACACAGGTATAATACTTCTCATAGGTGTCATAGTAATACAATGTGTAGAAAGCGTCAGAAACAAGATTAGACGGATTCAGCCATGCAACAGGCGGAAATGCTCTGACAACCAGATATTTTATTTCAATGGACATCATTCCCGAAAGAAAGGACATGAACATCGAGGTACCAATCAGTATTGCTATCCTTATCCCTTCACTTTTTCTGACGGCCGCGCCAATGAAAGCGCCATACGAAATTCCCATTAAACATGCTGCAAAGGCTGCAATCAAAACCAGCCCGGTCTGCGAGCCGAACTCATACCCCAGCACATACCTGATAAATATCATCAATACCAAAATCTCGGCATATTGTATGATCATAGCTGATGTCAGGTCACAGATAAGCTGTTTGAATCTATGCACCGGAGCAACACTCACCCTGGCTCCCTGGTATGATATGTCCGCCTGAGACTCGGAAACTGCCCTTATTCCCCAAAATCCGCCATAGAGAGCCGCCATTGCTATGAGCGAATAGAAATATATCACTGTACTGACAGGTGCCTCAGTACTGGCCGGAACATCTTTAATAAACACTGCACGTTCTGAAGCAATGGATGCCACTTTCAGGTATAAGTCTTCGGTGCCATATGGTCCGGCTTGTCCGCCTGCGGAAATATTCCGGCTGATTATGTCGTTTACTGCGTATGATTTCTGCAGATACTCATCGACGAATGACTTGATTATTGTCTGCCTGATGCCGGAATATCTGACTGCCAGTTTTGGTCCTCCGTCATAATAAACATATCCGTAGATACTGTTATTATCAAGTAACGCCTGGGCTTCCTGCCTGTTTTCCGCTATAAGTGTGTGAAAAAAATGATTGTTCCCACCGGACTCTGATTCTCCATTCTCCACATCACCCTCAGCACTGCCATTGCCCTTATCGATGAAAGATACAGCCTCCAGTACACTCCCGAAAATTACATCTTCACGGTATTCCGCACTGTCGGCAACGGCAATCTTTATATCTTTAAATGCTTCTGTTTTATACAGGTTTGAAAACGCCAAATTGAAAAGCACCGCAAGTATCAAAGGAAACATCAGAGTCCAGAAAAGCGTCTCCCTGTCTCTGAAAAAACATTTCAGCCTGTATTTTAAAATATGTGACATCATGACTCTTCCACGCCTCTTGATTTCTCGATCGCCTGATCTTATAATCTATAATTCTACAGATCTCTGAATCTCTCGTTCACTTGATCCCCTGATAGCCTGATCTCCGGATTTCCAGATCCCTCAGTCCCTTAATTCTTTTCCTGTCAGCTCAAGAAACACATCATTCAAAGTTGGCATCTCGGAGTATAATCTCCCCATTTCGATTCCATTGTCCCTGAGAAAATTCAGCAATCCAAGCACGCCGTTTCCCTCTCTTGCAAATCTGACTTCAAGTGCTCTATCCCGGTAATCCGCCACAAGTATTCCCGGCCTGTTCTTTATCTTTTCCATGAGCACGTCATCAAGGCTTACTCCTTCCACCCTGATTTTCTCGCCCAGCTCTATCATCGCCTTCAATTCCTGTTTTGTACCGGAAGCAATTATTTTGCCTTTGTCAAGGATTATGATCCTCGAGCAGATCAGCTCTACTTCTTCCATATAATGAGATGTATACAGCACCGTCGCCCCGTTTTTGTTAAGCCTTTTTATGCCTTCCAGAATATTGTTCCTGCTTTGGGGATCGACCGCCACTGTCGGCTCATCCATAATGATAAGCTTTGGCTTATGCGCAATGCCGCAGGCGATATTCAATCTTCTGAGCAAACCACCGCTCAGCTTTTTTGGATAAAACTTTCTGAAATCCTTCAGCCCGGTAAAAGTAATGGCTTCTTCCACATATGGTTTTCTGACAGCTTTGTCATGTACATACAGTCCGCAGAAATAATCTATGTTCTCATAAACCGTAAGCTCATTAAAAACAGCAACATTCTGCATTACAACCCCTATGTCACGCTTGATATCATAGGCGTCGGGAGACATCTGCCTGCCAAACACTTCAATACTGCCTTTCTCAAATTTTAAAAGGGATAATATGCAGTTGATGGCCGTCGTCTTACCCGAACCGTTGGGGCCAAGCAGGCCCAGTATCTCACCCTCTGCGACCATAAAGCTGAGATGGTCCAGCGCCGTAAGATTTCCGTATTTTTTAACAAGGTCAACAACATTAATAACCGGATTACCCATGTTACATCTCCGCCTTGTCTTAAATTATTTCACCGTTCAGATATTATTCTTCTTTCCCGTTCCAGCAGTACGTGCAAACTTTGCATCTGTCGATGCCGATCGCTTCAAGCATATCATCTATGTTCTGGTATTTAAGAGTAGAAAAATTCAGTTTTTTGCTTATGCATTCAACCATCTGCGTGTATTTTTCAGACTTCGGGTCGCAATACTCATCATAAGACTCAGGCTCTTTACCCTCAATATCTTTTATTGCGCGCCTCGCTACAAGATCCATCACCGAACGCGATCTGGAAAAGTTAAGATACTTGCAGCCGAAAACAAGCGGAGGGCAGGATGAGCGGATATGCACCTGCTTTGCGTTTGCCCTGTACAGGAGGTCGACCGTCTCACTCATCTGGGTTCCGCGTACTATTGAATCGTCGCAAAACAGCAGCTTTTTGCCTGATACAAGCTCGGGTATGGGCATCAATTTCATGCGCGCAACCAGGTTTCTGGTGATCTGGTCCTGCGGCATAAAGCTTCTTGACCAGGTCGGGCTGTATTTGATAAAAGGTCTTCCGTAAGGCACCTTGGATTCATTGGAATAACCGATGGCATGGCCTACTCCCGAGTCCGGGATGCCACCAACCATGTCAATGTCGACGTTGTCGTTTTTTGCCATCAGCGCCCCGTTTCTGTAGCGCATCACTTCCACATTCATGCCTTCATATGTCGAAGACGGGTAGCCGTAATACACCCAGAGGAAAGCACATATTTTCATTTTACCTCTTGGCGGCGAAATAACTTCGTATCCTTCGGCGTTTAAAAAGGCGATCTCTCCGGGCCCCAGTTCATATTTGGTTTTATAGCCGAGATTCGGGAACGTTCCCGACTCAAATGCAACACTGTATGCGCCTTTTTTGCTGCCGATTATCAGGGGCGTCCTGCCATATCTGTCACGGGACGCATATATCCCCTTCGGTGTGAGTATAAGTATCGAACACGATCCCTCTATCATATCCTGAGCCTTCAGTATGCCTTCTTTGAAAGAAGACTCGTGGTCGATAATAACCGAGACCATTTCAGTCGCATTAATAGCTTCCTTCTGCATTTCAAGAAGATGTATATTTTTGTGCTCATCAAAAGCATTTGCTGCAATTTCATTTATGTTATTGATCCTTCCGACCGTAGCAATAGCATACTGGCCGAGGTGTGACCTCACTGTAAGAGGCTGGGGCTCGGTATCGCTTATGCTCCCGATGCCAAGTCTGCCTTTTATGTTTTTCAGCTCATCTTCAAATTTGGATCTGAACTGGCTGTTTTCAATACTGTGTATGGACCTGGTAAAACTGCTTCCGTTCCAGACCGCCATACCTCCCCTGCTGGTTCCGAGATGCGAATGGTAATCCGTACCGAAATACAAATCCATAACACAATCTTCATTTGAAACTACGCCAAATATTCCGCCCATTGGTATCGATCCCTTCTAAAAGCTTTTAAAAAATTCCCTGATCCCTTCAGGTGAAAGGTCAAACATGTTTTTATATTCGGTAACACTGTCGCTGACAATTTCATCCAGAAGCTTTTGTCCCAGTATTTCTACCGGAGTTATCTCATCTCTAAAAATCAGCCTTGATTCCGTTACCTCGTCAAGATTTTCGCTGACATATTTCCCCAGTTCATACAGTGTCTCTATGTCGGCTTTATCCGGCGTATAAACACATAGCGGCGGCTGCTGCTGTGACGACAGCAAAAGCTGCTGTGACGCGGTCAGCTGTGGCTGCGATGATTCCTTACTTCCGATAACGGAAAAACTATTCAGATTTGTTCGAAAATCCGACAGGCAGTCATCATTATCTGTAGCATATACTATAGTATTCAGCTGGCGTTTTGTATTTACCACGTAGACATTGCTCATAACGGACTTTATGGTTTGTGTAAGGTAATCTGCTATTTCATTATTACCCTCCGAACGCATGTTGATATTTAGAATAATAGTTCCTCCGGGCTTGAGGTGTTTCCTGACCAGCGTAAAAAACTCCGCCGTCGCCATATGGAATGGCACGGTTATGTCATGATAGGCATCCACCAGCACTACATCATAAGTTCCGGCATCACCGGAATAGAGGAAGGTGCGTCCGTCATTGATATATATGTTTGCGTCTTCATCCTGGAGATTAAAATATTTTTTTGCCAGGTCAACGATTTTTCCGTCGATCTCGACTCCGTCGACATTGCTGCCGGGGAAGAAATACCCACTCTGCTTCACAAATGTCCCGGTTGCCATACCCAGCACAAGTATGTCAGGTTTATTGCACGGGTGGAACCCTTTGATAAAATAAGGGCCGAAAAGAAAATAATCAAAGCAGGACCCTGTAAGCACACTGTCAGGATTATATATCGACTGGACTCCAAAAGCCACATTTGTCGACAGGTTGATATTATTACCACTTTTATATACCTGAAGATAATTGTATAACGATTCTTCTTCTGCAATAACATCTTTCCAGAATGCATATGAATTATTCAGCGGCATGACCAGCATTACTATCATGGCGGCTGCCGTGACCGAGCTTACGATGGCTGACCTGATGCGTTTTTCCCCGGATGTGAAAAAATAGAAAACACACATCAGGTTGAGTATCAGTGCAAATATCATGAAAGATTTGCTTGTACCAATGTAAGGTATCGTTACAAAGGTTGGGATGCATGTGCCGATGATGCTTCCTACAGTCGACACCGAATATATTTTTCCGGTTATCCTCCCGGTATTTGCAGTGTCTTTGACAGCCAGCTTGACAAGATAGGGCGAAACCATTCCCAGTATAACAAGCGGCAAGGAGAAAATTATCAGGCAGGATATCACAGAACCGCCTATTATGAGGTTTGAAGGCAACAGCCACATAAGCACCAGGGCAGCTCCCGCAATGACATATTTGCCGACCAGCGGAATGAGTGCTATCCAAATGGCAGCCATCCATATCATGAAGTACAGTCTCCCAAAGCTGTTATACCTGTCGGCAGCCTTTCCGCCGAAATAATTACCAAGGCTCAGCGATACCATTATCAGCCCGATGACCACCGTCCATACTATCTGGGATGTTCCGAAGTACGGAGCGAGCAGCCTTGTCGCGCTCAGCTCCACCGCCATTATTGACATCCCGCAGAAGAATGATGTTAAGTAAATCAGAAGGATGCTTTTATGGATGTCGATTTTTTTGTTCATGTCAAAATGCCTGTCCTTTCGGTGTGAAAATGAAATTTGTGCCTGCTCTGCTCTGCTCTGACTGCAGAGAATTTTCTGTCATATTATGACACCTTGTGACACCTTGTGACACCTTGTGAATGGTGCAGCAAATCATACTTCTCATGTTTTCATATCAAGTATTATAGCTTATTAGAGTTTATAAGTATATGGTCAGGTTATAGTAACTATTCAGACCCCCAACATTGACAGTAGAATTTAATATTGGTTTTGCTGCAACAACTCCAATTAACGATGATTTCGCCGGAATCAGCTGCATCATGCCCGGCGTAACGAACTTACGGCTGCAATTCGGGCTGAAGCCCTCAGATACAGCCTATCTGAAGGTTTTTCGCCTTCAGACCGTTCTTATACACGGCGGCAGTGATGGCTGATTAATTCGGCTTATCAAATGTAAATTGGAGTTTTTCGCAGCGGCAACCGGTATGTGCGATAGAACGAATATTTAAAAGGATATACAATCTATCACAGATTTAGCCGCCCAAAGAACCTTGATTAACCATTATGAGACAAAAAATATTTTCACAAATTTAAATTTATCTCTGGACTCCTGATCTGGCATATGTCATAATTATGCTATGGGGTACAACAGACCGGAAATGACAGATGAACGCCTGGACCAGATACATCGGATGATTCGGGATAACCCGCATTGGCACAGGACACTGTTGTCTGAAAAACTCTGCGAGCTATGGGATTGGAAGAATCCAAACGGCCAAATAAAGGACATCTCATGCCGCGACCTGCTAAGAGCATTGGACGCAGCCGGTAAAATATCTTTACCCGCTCCACTTACAACATCCCGGCGCGGCGGCAAGGATAAAGTAGTTCACATTAGTCACGACATATCGCCTGTTGCCCTGCCGCTTTCGCAACTCATGCCCTTGCATATAGAAACAATAGAATCAAAAGATGGCCTTGCTGTATTTAAATCGTATATTGACCAATAC
Source organism: Eubacteriales bacterium (assembly GCA_028717405.1). Taxonomy (GTDB): domain Bacteria; phylum Bacillota; class Clostridia; order JAQUNY01; family JAQUNY01; genus JAQUNY01. The sequence goes on along the minus strand of JAQUNY010000069.1, from coordinate 106 downwards.
CACTATCTTGGATTTGACCGCAGCGTCGGAGAGAACATGAAGTATGCTGTTTACAGCGGTAATGGAACAGCTCTGGCGTGCCTCATGTTCGGTTCTTCGGCATGGG
>JAQUNY010000068.1 GCA_028717405.1 Eubacteriales bacterium | reverse complement strand
TGATATCCCGGCCTTTATGAAATGGCTTGGAAAGATCAGCAGCAGGGAAAAAATATATTTATGTTTTGGAAACCATGACTACGGTGCTTTCATGCATCGTGAAGATTCCGACAGTGGCAAAGACAAAGCCGCGGCAAGGGCTGGGGCTTGCGCCGGTGTTTGTGGTGGCGGGTCCAAAGCCAGCTCCGGGGAAGCTTCATTCGACCGGGAGGCTTTCGATTCATTCAAAAAGTCTGTAGCAGACACAGGAGTGAATTTAACAGACAATATTACATTAGAAATAAAGGCATCCACTGGTGCTGGCACGGGCGCGGGCTCAGATGCAGGCCCAGATGCAGGCTCAGATTCAGGCATTGCTGACAGCGACATAGAGTCCGCAAATATCAGCGCCGACAGCAGCTCCGACATTGACACTGCCATTGTCAGCTCCGGCATCACGGGAAATCCTCATCCATGCATCTTCCTTACCGGATTGCAGGATTGCCGAATCAGACTTAATAACGAAAACGGCGAATGCGGCGACTATAGACGGAAATATCGCGATTACGGTAAAGGCAATAAATCCGGCAGCAATAATGGAGATAGCTGCGGTAAAATCAATATAGCAATTTCACATAATCCAGACATTACAGAATCTCTGCCGCCCTCATCATTTGACTTGCTTCTTTGCGGCCATTATCATGGCGGGCAGATATGGGCTCCGTTTAACCTCGAATTCAGATCACTCAGAAACGATATCCTCAGCAGAAAGGGCATCACCCGCGGCCTCCACAGGGTCAACGGCATCAATATCTATATCAGCCGGGGGCTTGGCAATGTCCTGATACCTTTCAGGTTCATGTCAAGGCCTGAAGCCGCAATAATCGATTTGACAGGCGACACATCAAAGCCTGCCGAGTAGTGAATTCCTCTCTTTTTCATATCCCGGTTTGTTCAGCAGGGCAAACATATTTCGCTTATATGCTTCGACACCCGGCTGGTCAAAAGGATTGACTCCCATAAGATAACCACTTATGCCGCAGGCTTTTTCAAAGAAATATACAAGCTGTCCAAACCAGTATTCGTTTATCTCAGGTATGTTTATCATCAGATTAGGCACACCGCCGTCACTGTGGGCAAGCATTGTACCCTGCATGGCTTTTTTATTGATATTATCAAGCTCTTCGCCTTCAAGGAAATCCAGGCCGTCACTGCCGCCTGCAGGCACAGTCAGGCTCTTAAGCGGTTTTTCAACGTTAAGTACTGTCTCAAAAATATTTCTTAATCCATCCTGAATATACTGTCCCATCGAATGCAGGTCTGTTGTAAAGTCAACGCCCGCAGGAAATATGCCCTTTCCGTCCTTGCCTTCGCTCTCACCGTACAGCTGCTTCCACCATTCCGTAAAAAAGTGCATACATGGCTCATAATTGACCATTATTTCAACAGTCCTGCTCCTCCGGTAGAGCACATTTCTCGCGGCCGCATACATATAACTGCCATTCAGGTTCATATCACGCCCTGCGAATATCCCGGCGGCGTCCGCAGCCCCCTTCATGACTTCTGCGGTATCAGCCCCGCATACGGCCAGCGGCAGCATGCCCACAGGTGTGAGTACCGAGTATCTTCGACCGATCTCATCAGGTATGACAAATGTTGTATACCCTTCGCTGTCCGCAACCTTTTTCATTGTTCCCCGGGACTTGTCGGTAGTTGCATATATCCTCCCCGCCGCTTTCTTTTTTCCGTATTTCCTTTCCATGTGGTCCCTGAATATCCTGAATGCAATTGCCGGTTCGGTAGTCGTACCCGATTTGGAAACGACGTTCAGCGAAACGTCCCTGTCGCCGATAAGCTCGATGAGATCTGCACAGTATGCAGCGCTGATATTATTCCCAACAAAGTATATTTCGGGTGTTTTCCTCTTCTCCGGCCTCAGCATATTGTAGAAGGAGTGGGAAAGCATCTCGATAGCCGCTCTTGCACCAAGATATGAGCCGCCTATGCCAATCACGACAAACACTTCGGAATCTGATGCTATTTTGGAGGCAGCCTCATTTATCCTGGCAAACTCTATCCTGTCATAATTAAGCGGCAAGTCTATCCATCCGGTATACCCCGCACCTGGTCCTTTGCCGGAATGGAGCATTTCATGGGCATTCCTGACAAACGGGTCAAGGTATAAAAGTTCTTCTTCCCGTATAAATCCTTCAGCTTTCGAGTAATCAAATCTGATCGCTTCTCCGGCCACACTTTTTTCTGTCTTCTTCTTTGTTATGTCTTTGCCCATCGTTTCTCCAATCTGATTATGGATATCACTCGTCCGGTTCCCTGAGCCATTCTTCAGCTGCCGCATCGCTGGGCATCCTCCAATCGCCTCTGGGCGAGAGGCTCACCGTTCCCACCTTAGGCCCATCAGGCACACATGACCGTTTGAATTGCTGGCTGAAAAATCTCCTGAAAAAAACCCCAAGCCATTTTTTTATTTCGTCCTTACCATATACCCCTTTAAAAGCCACAGATGCAAGGTATATGATTTTCGCAGGCGGCGCGCCATAACGCACGGCATGGTAAAGGAAAAAGTCATGCAGCTCATATGGTCCGACAACATCCTCCGTTTTCTGCAATATATCCCCCTTGCTGTCCGGCGGAAGCAATTCGGGCGAAATCGGCGTGTCAGCTATACTGTAAAGTACGTTTTTCAGCTTTTCATCAGGTATCGTATCGGCTACCCACTTAACCATATATCTTACAAGTGTCTTTGGTATTCCGCAGTTGACCGAATACATTGACATATGGTCGCCGTTGTATGTGCACCAGCCAAGTGCAAGTTCGGAAAGGTCGCCTGTCCCAAGCACCAGCCCGCCTTCTTTATTTGCAGCATCCATAAGTACCTGGGTTCTCTCTCGTGCCTGTACATTTTCATATGTGACATCACACTGCCCGGGATCATGTCCTATATCCCTGAAATGGAGCAGGCATGCCGGCTTGATGTCGATCTCCCTCAATTCGGCGCCCAATGACCCGATCAGGGCGACCGCATTGCTGTATGTATGGTTTGTCGTGCCAAATCCCGGCATCGTGTAAGCAATAATGTCCTTCAAGGGCCTTTTGAGCATCTTATGGGTTTCGGCGGCAACCAACAGCGCCAGTGTTGAATCAAGCCCTCCCGACACAGCAACCAGAGATTTTTGAAGTTTTGTGTGTTCAAGTCTTTTAGCCAGTCCGGCAGTCTGTATCGAGAATATTTCCCGGCACCTGGCTTCTCTTTCCCTTTCGTCTTCAGGCACAAACGGGCGTGGGCTTAAAGGTCTCCTGAGTGTGCCCTTTACGCCTTCTGCATCAAGAGGGGCTCCGGGTATGTCAAGCATGATTTTTCTGTAAGCCCCCGGGAATACAGCCGCGCCCTTGCCGCCGTTTGCCGGATCGCTATCTTTCAGCGCACTCCCTCTGGCAGCCTCCATAAAACCTGTATTTTTCATCCTCTCGGCCACAAGCCTCTGTATGTCAATATCGGCGAATATTACATTATCCTCCCTTGAAAACCTTTCGCCCTCGGCCACAACACCGGAATACTCCGTAATCATCGAATGCCCTGCAAATACAAGATCAGTAGTCGATTCACCAACTCCGGCAGAAGCATACGCATAAGCGGCCGTACACCTCCCTGATTGCTGCCTTATCAGGCTGTCCCTGTATTTTTTCTTGCCAATGGTCTCATTGCTTGCTGAGAGGTTGAACAGCATCACAGCCCCGGCCATCGCCTGATATGAACTCGGCGGCAGCGGCATCCAGAGGTCCTCGCATATTTCTACGCCAAAGCACCTGACCGGATCATCTCTGTCGCAGAAAATGATATCCGTCCCAAAAGGGACTTCCTGCCAGCACAGCTTTACACTTCGGCTGATCGCAGAGACCGCCTCCGCAAACCATCTCTCTTCATAAAATTCGTTATACCCCGGAATATACGACTTAGGTATCACTCCAAGGATTTTCCCATTCTTAAACACAACAGCACAGTTGAAGAGCTGATTATCAAGCCTCACAGGCAAACCCGCGATTATGGCGGCATCAAGTGATGCTGTTTCTGAAAGCATCCATTCAAGAGCCTTTTCAGCGGCATCAAGCAATGTCTTCTGATGAAACAGGTCTCCACAGGTGTAAGCAGTTATGGAAAGCTCCGGGAATACCACCACGGCAGCTCCTTCAGCAGAAGCCATGCGGGCCAGTTCGGCGATTTTCCCGGCATTATACCTGCAATCCGCGACCCTGCCAACGGGAACGGCTGCGGCGATCCTCACAAACCCATGATCCATTGATATCTCCCCCCTCGCTATAGTGTTAATTATAATGCCAATCGCCTTAAAATGCTATTTCAATTTCCCCTGTTCTTCAGAAGCCCGAGGCGCTCACTGATTATCGCATATTTTTCACGGTAAGAAGCCGCCTTGGATTTTTCGTCTTCCACGACCGATGCCGGCGCCTTGGCAAGGAACCCTTTATTGGCAAGTATTTTCTCTGATCTGCTGATTTCAGAGGAGAGCCCCTGCAGCTCCTTTCCCAGCCTGTCGATCTCTTTGTCAATATCAAGCAGCTCATCGAGCGGGATGTAAACCTGCGCCCCTCCTGCCATGCCTGAAACCGCATCCTCAGGGATGCCTTCGCTGCTCTCCCTTACATCAGTTTCCCTCACATTCGCCAGCTTTGCCAGATATGCTCCGCCTTCTTCCATGACTGATCTGATGCCGCTGTCGGGTGACACAATTATGGCTTTGATTTTTTTTGCCTGAGGCACATTCATTTCGATCCTGATATTCCTGATCGTCCTTATAGATTCAATGACCGCGGCCATTTTACCGCGTTCTCCGGGGTATTCCATCTTCTCGCTGAATACCGGCCATTCAGAAATCATGATACTTTCATCATCATGCTTAAGAAATCCATAAATCTCCTCTGTAACAAACGGCATAAAGGGATGCAGCAGCTTCATCGACATTTTCATTACATGGTTCAGAATGTATTGCGCCTCAAGCCTTCCCGTGCTTTCCCTGTCGTAGAGCCTCGGTTTTGCCAGCTCGATATACCAGTCACAGAACTCATCCCAGATAAATCCATATATCTTCTGAAGCGCCATTCCTGTCTCATATCTCTCCATATTCGCCGAAACATCCCTGATCAGGCTGTTCAGCCTGTCAAGTATCCATTTGTCAGGGGTTGTGAAATTGTTTTGATCGATTCCTGAAAAATCAAGGCCTTCATCAAAATTCATTAACACAAATCTTGATGCGTTCCATATCTTATTCGCGAAATTCCTGCCGGCTTCAACCTTTTCCACGGAAAATCTCAGGTCATTCCCAGGCGAATTGCCGATCACAAGAGCATATCTCAGAGCATCTGTGCCATATTTCTCAATGATCTCAAGCGGGTCTATACCGTTACCAAGGGATTTGCTCATTTTCCTCCCCTGAGCGTCCCTGACCAGCCCGTGAATGTATACATGCCTGAACGGGGCTTCACCGGCATGCTCAATGCCTGAAAAAATCATCCTGGCCACCCAAAAGAAAATAATATCATAAGCTGTGACCAGGACATCAGTAGGATAGAAATACTTCAGATCATCTGTCTCCTCAGGCCATCCCAAAGTTGAAAAAGGCCAGAGCGCCGAGCTGAACCATGTATCCAGAGTATCTTCATCCTGTTTCAGGTCATCAGCCCCGGCTCCGCATTTGGAGCATCCCGAAGGCTTTTCCGCGGCGACTTCAATGTGCCCGCACCTGCCGCAATAATAAGCAGGTATCCTGTGCCCCCACCATAATTGTCTGGATATACACCAGTCCTGGATATTATCCATCCAGTTAAAATATATTTTATCAAACCTTTCCGGGACAAAACTGACAGTCCCTTCTCTCACTGCCTGTAATGCCGGTTCCGCCAACGGCTTCATCCTTACAAACCACTGTTCCGATATGACAGGCTCAATCACGGAATCGCAGCGGTAGCAAATGCCCACATTGTGTTTCCGGCTTTCAATGCGTTCAAGCAATCCCAGTGATTCAAGATCACTTATTATCTTTTTTCTGGCTGCATACCGGGTAAGGCCTTCGTATTGCGCCGCGGCCTTATTCATAACAGCCCTGTTATCCATGACTTTTATCTGCGGCAGATCATGCCTTATACCCACCTCGAAATCATTCGGGTCATGAGCCGGTGTTATTTTAACCGCACCTGTGCCAAAATCCCTGTCCACGTATTCGTCTGCTATTACCGGTATTTCCCTGCCGATCAGCGGCAGCACGACTGTCCTGCCCACCATGCCGGCATATCGTTCATCTTCGGGATTGACCGCCACTGCAGTATCCCCCAGCATCGTTTCCGGCCGGGTAGTTGCAACGGTAACAGACCCGCTTCCATCTTTGAGTGGATACCTTATATACCAGAGGCTGCCTTCCTTCTCCTCATGTTCCACTTCCGCATCTGATATTGAAGTCCCGCAGCCCGGGCACCAGTTTATCATTCTTTCGCCCCTGTATATCAGGCCGTTTTTGTAGAGCCTTATAAAGACCTCCTTAACGGCGTTCGAAAGTTTTTCATCCATTGTGAAGCTTAATCTGTCCCAGTCACAAGAGCATCCAAGTTTTTTCAGCTGCTCCACAATCCTTCCGCCGTAATGCTCCTTCCATTTCCAGGCCCTCTCGAGAAAGCCTTCCCTTCCCACATTTTCTTTAGTCAGCCCTTCTTCTGCAAGGGCGGCTACTATCCTTGCCTCAGTTGCAATACTGGCATGGTCAGTCCCCGGGAGCCACAAGGTACAGAAACCAAGCATCCTCTTATACCGGATCAGTATGTCCTGAACGGTTTCGTCAAGAGCATGCCCCATATGAAGCTGTCCGGTTATATTGGGAGGCGGCATCACAATCGTGAATGGTTTTTTGGACTGATCCGGCGCAGCGCCGAAATATCCCTTATCCATCCAACGCTTGTATGTCTTATCTTCGATCCTTCCCGGTTCATATGTCCTGGCTATTTCCCAGATTTTACCTTCCTCGTCTTTAATATTCACGCCGTTTTCCTCCACTTTCATGCCGTTACCCTCCCTGAAATAAAAAACGCCCTCCATCCAATTTACGGTAAAAGCCGCTATTGGACGGAAAGCTGTTCCGCGTTACCACCAAAATTCCCCTGCCTTACAACCGCCGCTTGCGGCCACAGCCCATGTAGGCTCTCAGTCGAAGCTGCTACCGTGCGGATCTCAGGCAAAAGGCCCTCATTAAAGGATATAACGGTCCATACCGCCGCAGCTTATCCTCTTCCCCTCCATAAACCATACAGGGATACTTTCGGCCGCAGAGCTCGCGGGCTACCTTCGGCACCGGTTTTACCGGACAGGGTCACAGCATCACTCCCTGTCCTCTCTGTTGGTTACCTGTGCCTACTCCTCCCGGTCATCGCCATTGCTCAATTATTACATACTAATATAATTAATATGGGCCGATATGTCAACACTACAATGGACAAAACGTGCATGCTAAAGCACAGGCGCATGTCGACATCTGCCACTTTGACAGCCAGGCAGAAATATATATGGTATTTCCCCTGGTAATATTGAATTTATTATCACGATGCTGTATAATAATGATGTATACATCTATTAATTATTATACAGTGGGAGAATTGCTATGCAGAGAACACAGATATATTTGGACAAGGATGAAAAAGATAAATTGATGGAAGCCGCCAGGAAAAAGGGCGTGACTATGGCTGAAGTAATACGTGAAGCTGTTGGCGAGTACCTTGTCAAGGAACAAAGAACAATATTGGATAATTTGAAAGAATCGCAAGGGATCTGGCGTGATAGGGAAGATATCAAAGATTCGGATAAATATATCGCGGAAATAAGGAGAAAATGGCTGCCCGGTAAGGAGGACAAATAATGTCTTCCATATTGATAGATACCAATATACTTATTGATCATTTGCGAGGGATGCCGTCATCATCTGCATTTCTGGAATCAATGCTGACAGATGGCATCGATATTTATTGTTCGGTAGTAACACGGATCGAGCTGTTCGCAGGTATGCACCATTACGAAGAAGATATGGTAAAATCATTGCTGCGGATGTTTCAGGAAGTGGCT
>JAQUNY010000067.1 GCA_028717405.1 Eubacteriales bacterium | reverse complement strand
GGAGGGATATTATCGCTTCGATATCAAATTCCTCTTTCAGCTTCGTCCGCAGAAACTTCATACTGTATTTTTCCTATGCAATAGCCTCATATAGCAGCCTCATGTCCATGCTTTTATATTACCTTATTATTTGTCAGTATATCAACTCTAAGCGGTTCGATGTTATTAATGAAATAGATGTTATTAATGAAATATATGTGATATATGTGGCGATATGTTCATTCGCAATGCTTATCGCGAATATCCGCATCATACAATTACTATTACATAATCATTAATACATTAAATAGATGTTCGCCGGTAAGAAAACAGCCATTCTGATAAAAAAGCTGATAGAACTGTTAAATTCGTCCGGCCTTATATGTAGTAAAATATGTATTGTAATAAATATTATTCGATTCAAATGATAAAGGTGGTATCAGCCATGAACGTACTTGCCGTAGGATGTCATCCTGATGATCTGGAGAATGGGTGCAGCGGCACTCTCGCGAAATATGTCAAACTGGGGCATAAGGTCTTTATGTGCCACGTAGCCAACGGTGACAAGGGGCACGTCGTCATAATGCCCGACGAACTTGCCGCCATCAGGGCAAGAGAAGCCGAGGAGGCTGCGGAAATAATCGGAGCCGAGGTTATAAACCTTGATGTTCCGGACCTTGAAGTGGATTCAAATAATCCCGCCATCGTAAATAAGCTTGTCGACGCCGTCAGATACGCAAAGCCGGACCTTATAATAACCCACAGCCCCGACGATTATATGAAAGACCACACTGAGGTGAGCCGGCTGGTGTTTGACGCAAGCTTTTCATCCAGCGTGCCTCACATGTTTACTGCGAATCCGGCGCATCCCGCAATTGTACCCGTCTTTTATATGGACACCCTTGCCGGAATAAATTTCATGCCGACCGAATATGTCGACATAACTGAAACAATCGAGCTTAAAGTCCAGGCTGCCAATTGCCACCAAAGTCAGCTGAAATGGCTTAAGGATCACGACCACATCGACTTCCTGGATTTTCTGAGGACGGTGTCAAAATTCAGAGGCCTGCAGTGTGGTGTGCAATATGCCGAGGCCTTCAGGCAGTGCCTGACATGGCCGCGGGTGAAGCCGGTGCGACTGCTCCCATAGCCGGTAACGGTTATTGTGCGGATGAACACAGACAAAAGCAATCTATTCCAATATTGAAACGGAGGATGATGAATATGGATATGATCGACACGTTAAAGGGGTCACTTCTGGAAAATTTCTACCCGGCCGGCTGGGATCTGGCAAAAATCGACCTTTGTTGCAGCGGCGGTCCGGAAATCGCGACGGAAAGGCGGGCTTTCTGGAACAAAGGTTTCACGCCCGTCAGATGCGACAATATATATGATTTTGACATGATGATGGGACATGAGATCGCCTCTGAAATAAGAAAATCACGTGATGAGGGACGTAAACTTGCCTTGATCCTCCCTGTAGGCCCTATGGGAATGTACAAGTGGGCGGTGTATTTTTTGAATGAATGGGGTACCTCCTGTGACCATGTATATGGCTTTAACATGGATGAATGGAGCGATGCAGAAGGCAGCACTCTGTCGCCGTCAGACCCTGCGGCCTTCCAGAACGCCATGTATCAGGCATTTTACGGTCCGCTGGGCGATCTGACAGTTCCGGAGCCGCAAAGGAATTTCGCGACAAAATCAAACCTTCCCGAATATCCCGCTAAAATCTCACAACTCAAATCCGAAGGTGCAAAGCTTGTGATGGTTTTCGGCATAGGCCGCGTTTTCCATATAGCTTTTTGGGAGCCGCATTTCGCCGCAGAATTCTCGTCGGTCGACGAGTGGAAACGGCAGAATTACAGGCTTGGCGCAAAACTGCATCCGCTGACTATTGAACAAAATGCGATCACGAGTTTCAAGAGCCGCACAACCCTTGTGCCATGCCGCGCCAATACAATAGGTCCCGGATTGTTCCTCCGCTCCGACAGCGTGATTGGAGGATGCGACGGTGTGCTGGGCAGGGGAATGCAATGGCAGGGCATGTCATTCCGCGTTACCTTGAGATATGGGCCTGATATTTGGGTGCCATCAAGCTTCATCCCCACTTTGCCCGGAAAGCTTTTTTACCTCAGAGAGCTTGCAGATCCGCTGACGGCTGAATGCAACTGAAAGAGACTTCAAAATGCCAGGTAGATATCCAGAAGATTCTGGCCGGCAAAAATACAGATCATGACAGCCAGCGCTATAAAAGGGCCGAAAGGCATCTCGGTTTTTCTGCCTGCCTTTCTGGCAGCCATAAGTGCAATTCCGAATATAGCCGCCATTACTGACGCGAGGAACATCGAAAGCAGGATAAGCTTCCAGCCAAGTACAAGGCCGCATGCTGCAAACAGCTTTACATCGCCCTCACCAATGCCTCCGGTAAAAAATGATATGACCAGCAAAGGCACGCTGACCGCAAACATCCCGATCAGCATCTCATACCATGAAACGCCTCCTGGTATTGTAAGAAGCAGCAATCCGCAGATCCCGATAATAATGTTGAACCTGTCGGGTATGATTTTGTTGTCAAAATCAATAACTGACAATGTGATAAGGCATGAAATGACTGCCGCATAAATAAAAGTCCCGGCAGAAATACCGAATTTCAAATAAAGAAGAATAAAGCAGAATCCGGTAAGCAGCTCAACGGCAGGATATCGGGGATGGATTTTTGCATCGCAATATCTGCATCTTGCCCGTAGGACAATATAGCTGAGTACGGGCACCAGATCAGCCCATGAAAGCCTGTGGCCGCAGGCAGGGCAGAAGGAAAACCCTTTTGATGAAGGTATTCCGCGCGGTATCCTGTATATAAGCACATTCAGGTAGCTTCCAGTTATTAATCCCGCAATTGCAAAGTATAAAACGTTTATAAGATTCAATATCAGTTCCTCTGTTGATCAAATTGTTCATTGCACCGCGTTTTTTGTCTGCCGCTGATATTTGCTCCGCCAGCAATAAAGGACAAGACAGGGGTGTGAGACAGGGTGAGACAGGGGACGGTTCTGTGTCTTACTCCCTCTCCCCGGGATCCTGAAGACCAAAGACAGCAGGTAAGACAGCCTCTGAGACTGGGGATGATTCTACGTCTTCCGCCATAAACTGAAATCAACATCTGCTCTGGGCACATCAAACTGTCCCCTGCCTTACCTGCTGTCTGTCTTGCTGGCTGCCTTGCTGTCTCATAAGACACAGAACCGTCCCCTGTCTTACAGAACCGTCCCCTGTCTCACCCTGTCTCTAAGACACAGAACCGTCCCCTGTCTCACCCCTTGGCTCAAACAAGAGATAATATTAATATAATACCAGATAGGCCGCTTATCATAAAGCTCTAAGTTCCGACGGCGAGTGGGGGCAAGACACAGAACCGTCCCCTGTCTTAAGACACAGAACCGTCCCCTGTCTTATCACCCTGTCTCATTCTCTGGCTTTCCAAAGTCCACCCCATATGATTGCGCCATCTGTGCGCTTTCCTGTATAATAAACTAACGGGTGATTTTTACGAATACCGGCATTAACAGGACTGGGAAACTTATGTATAACAACATTTCATTGGGTGAATTGCTGCTTGAGACCGGTACCATTACAAAAGAGCAGCTTGATGAAGCTGTCGGGATCCAGCTTAAATCAGGCGGTAAGCCTATAGAGGAGATACTTCTCTCCTTTGGGTATATCAACGAAAAGCAGCTTATGAAGGCCTATGAGTACCGCTACAGGATACCCCTCTACGACCTTGCCGCCGCAGATCCTGCGCCCGAGCTCGCACAGCTGATCAGCCATGAAACTGCCAGGAAATACACCCTTGTCCCCATATCCAGGGAGAATGGCAGTCTCACGGTAGCAACCTCTAATCCCATGAATTTCAGAGCTATAGACGATGTTAAGCTCGAGTCCAGGCTGGAAGTCAAAACCGTCCTGGCAGCCCCCTCAGACATCAAAAGCGCTATTGTAAAGCTTTATGAAAGATCCCAGACTGATGAAACGCTTGAAGACGTCAACAAGGAATTCACTATCGAGGATGTAGGCAAGCTAAGCGAAATCACCGGCGACAATGTTGACAATGCCCCCATAGTGAGGCTTGTCAACCTTCTTATTACACATGCCATCAGCTCAAGGGCCAGCGACATCCACATCGAACCCATGGAGAACAAAGTCCGGATAAGGTTCAGGATAGACGGCGAGCTATATGAACAGCTGAACATTACAAAACCCGCACATGCCGCCATAGTAACCAGAATAAAAATTATGGGGGAAATGGACATTGCAGAAAAACGTCTGCCCCAGGACGGAAGAGTCCGGACCGTTTTCAGCGGGATGAATGTAGACCTGAGACTATCCGTTCTCCCAACTGTCACAGGCGAGAAAATCGTCATACGTATCCTTGGGGGCAGAGGCTCCATCCCGGAGCGGAAACAGCTGGGCTTTACCGAGGAAAACTCCGCCCTCTTTGACGAAATCCTCCGCAGCACCAACGGGATAATACTTGTGGCAGGCCCCACAGGCAGCGGTAAATCAACGACCCTTTATTCCGTCCTCAGCGAGCTCAATAAACCGGGCACAAACATCATCACAGTTGAAGATCCTGTCGAATACCGGCTGCAGGGAGTTAATCAGGTCCAGGTAAATCCGAAAGCCGGCCTGACATTTGCCTCCGGCCTCCGCTCCATACTCAGACAGGATCCAGACATAATAATGATAGGCGAAATAAGAGATGCCGAAACTGCGGAAATCGCCGTCAGGGCTTCAATAACGGGCCATCTTGTCCTTTCGACCATACACACCAACGATTCGGCATCAACGGTAACAAGGCTTGTCGACATGGGCATTGAGCCTTTCCTGGTGTCGGCTTCGCTTGCAGGCGTCGTATCGCAGAGGCTTGTGCGACGCATTTGCAGTGAATGCAAAACCTCCCGGGAAGCCACTCCCGAGGAGCGGTCACTGCTGGTGTCGGATCACTCATGTAAGGTCTATGAAGGCAAAGGCTGCCAGAAATGCGGCAATACCGGCTATAAAGGGCGTATTGCCATACATGAGATACTGGTTATGAACAAGGCTGTCAGAGAGCTGGTAACAAAAGGATCTTCGGCAGACTCGATCAGACAGGCAGCCATCGAGAGCGGCACTAAAACCCTGAGGCAGTCCTGCGCACTTCAGGTCCTCAAAGGCGTCACAACAGCAGATGAACTCGTCAGAGTCGCATACGACAGCGACAGAGCATAAACTGCCCGGGACACTGCCCCGCCCCTTTTACTTTTATATTAAGGTGCAGAAATATTTCGACCATACAAACAGCCGAACAGCAATATCAAGGGAGGATAAATCAAAATGTCATATTCTGTTGATGAAATACTTAAAACGGCAGCGATGCTGAAATGCTCAGATATCCATCTCACGGTCGGAGTTCCCCCCATGAGCAGGATAGACGGACAACTCACACCCTTTGAAGGGTACTCCAGGCTGGCAGTGGAGGATGTACAGGATTTGGCATATTCAATAATGAATGTCGACAAAACCGTCAAATTTGAAAAAAACGGCGAGGTCGACTTCTCATACTCTCTTCCGGGAGTTGGACGTTACCGTGTAAACGTATTCAGACAACGCGGCTCGGTCTCCATCGCCCTCCGTGTACTTGCCGCCGGGATACCCTCAATCGACGACCTCGGCCTCCCTCCTGTTTTCAAGGAGCTGGCTCTGAAGCCACGCGGCCTGGTTCTGGTCACAGGTCCTACAGGAAGCGGCAAATCTACCACTCTGGCCTCTCTGATCGACTATATCAACAACAACAGGCGCGGCCACATAATAACACTTGAAGATCCTATTGAATATCTTCATAAGCATAACAGGTGCATTGTGAACCAGAGGGAAATAGGAGAAGACAGCCTGAGTTTCGCCACGGCACTGCGCGCTGCTCTCAGGGAGGACCCGGATGTCATCCTGATAGGCGAAATGCGCGACCTTGAAACAATATCGACGGCAATATCAGCCGCCGAAACGGGGCATCTTGTTTTCTCCACTCTCCACACGGTGAGCGCCGCCCAGACAGTGGACAGGATAATCGACATGTTCCCCAGTTATCAGCAGCAGCAAATCAAAGTGCAGCTTTCCGGAGTCCTTCAGGGCGTCATTTCCCAGCAGCTGATAAGGCTTATGGGCTCACAGGGAAGGACAGCGGCTTTCGAAATACTTCTTTTCACAGATGCAATAAGGAATGTTATCCGCGAAGGTAAAACACATCAGATACCATCAATGATGCAGACTGGCACGGGGCAGGGCATGCTGCCCATGGATTATTCACTCAGCCTGCTCGTAAAAAACAGGCAGATAACCCTGCAGGATGCAATGCAGCATTGTTCGGATACCGAATCACTAAAGAGGTATTTGCTCTGACAGTTCCTGCTTTGGCGTATAGATATATCCGGTTTGATGGAAAATTTGCTAAAAAGTTTTTTTTGATAGAAGGTCCCTTGCGTACAAGCTATCAAAACCCGTAAACCCAATCCTCACAATATCGGCGTCCGAAAGCCCCAGCACAGCGTCTCTGGCATATTGGATACCGCCTTCGCCGGCGGGAGGCCAGAAATTTTCGGGCCTGCCGGTTTCTTCCCATTTGCGAAAGATTTCTGTAAAATATTCCTTCTTGAAAGCGTATGCCCTGTCTTTCCAGTCCGGATTGTCAATAACCGCATAACTGCCGAAATCAACTGCAAAAAATCCTTTGTCAAGGAATTCCACTTTCCTGATATTCCCCGATATCTTTGAGTAAAAATCCGCCTTTTCCCTGTTGCCTGATGTGAGTTCATCAAGCACCTCTTTATAGCGTCTCTGCCTCATTATCTGAAGCGTCTTCGGAGAAATGCCGAGAGGGTTTTCGCCCCTTTCAGCTGAAAGCCGGGCTAAAATGATATTGATGATATCTCCGGACATCTCCTCATAGGCTACCTGTGATGTGTAGTTACGGACCGCCGGGCGCAGAAATTCAAGTTCAGAAGCCGCGATAAGCTCACCAAGAAGTCCCTCATTGCCTTTCAATTCATCCCTGCCGCATTTTGAGAGATATACAAGCATCAGATTGCTGTAAAACGGGGTGTTGGGTAAAATGTCGTATTTATCACACAGAGCGTCGAGTGAAAGCTTATCTATGCGCATTATCTCGACCGCTCTTTCATATATCAAATTCCATGGCATCCCTGTCCTGGCAGCCAGGGTGCCTTCCAATACCGGCGGCGATGGCCTCTTAGCTTTCAATTTTTCATAAACAGCTTCAAACAGGGCTGTTGCGTTCCTGTCTCCGGCATTAATCTGGCAATATATCCATCCTGCGCGGAAATGCCTTGAAGCTGCCCTGTCGGTAAATGCCCGCCGGAAGTCCACATATTCGTCGTCAGAACACAGCGATGCCAAATGATACGCCTGGTCCATATCTGAAAAAGTCAGCTCCCCGAACGTCATGACACCTTCCCTGACATCCGATAAGATCTGCGATGCGGCAGCGTTGTCGGACAGGGCGGCCTCCCGGGGCAGCTTGAATCTGGTATATATGCTTTCCATGACCCTGTTAAGATGCCGCGGCTCAAAACTGCTCAATTTTTCTTCCTTTTCTGCCTGCTCTTTTACCTGCTCTTCCTCTGCGTCTGTCTCCACTTCCGTTGCTGTCTATTCCCCCATCTCTGCTTCTGCCTCTGCTTCTGCCTCTGCTTCTGCCTCTGCTTCTGCTTCTGATTCTGCTTATGCCTCTGCTTATGCCTCTGCTTATGCCTCTCTTTCTTCTGCCTGTGTCTCTAATCTGCCCTTCCTGTTTGTTTTACTGTTTAATGAGTGATTTTATCACAGCAGGTATAGAATCTGCAGTCTCTGAGATAGCCTCGGCTGTTCCCGCGAGCCTTCCGGTAATTTTTGCCAATGCTTCATCTATTTTAATAAGTGCTTCCTCAACTGTCTTTTCTATGCCCGACTCAAATTTTGCCTCGCTGATACCGGTATCCTCCCTGAATGACCTTACGCTTCCTTCAAGCTTTAGTGTAACTGTCTGAAGCCCGGTTATCCTTTCATTGAGTTCTTTATCAAACAGCTCAATGCTTTTAGTAAGGCCTGAGACGATATTTCCGGCTGCGTCGCTGATCCCGGCATATCCATTTTTAAGAGAAGTGCTTATGGCTGATGCCGCTTCTTTTATTTCAGAACAAACTGCTGCCTGTTCTTTCATGCTTGCATTGATCTCCGAAAAATACC
>JAQUNY010000066.1 GCA_028717405.1 Eubacteriales bacterium | reverse complement strand
AGCAGAAGTCAACAGCCGGACATCCGGGATAATTTCGTCAAGGCTCCTGGCATGGGCGGCAAGAGATGATATCTCGTTTGTCATTAGTATGGGTAACGTGAAAATGAGTCCCGTGCTGAAGACATATATAATAAAAAATCTGCATCCTGACAGTGTTTCGACGGGTAAAAGTACTCTTTTCCAATTACAATGAGTATTCCATCCCGTCGTATGCTACGGTTGCCTTATATCTGCAGTTGGCATCAAGATACGCCTGATATTCCTCGTGATTGTAGTTGTTTCCGACGCTGCAGATATGTGTGACGAAAATCGCCGTATTGTTGCTTATAACGTCGTTTTCAGCCATTGCGTGCACATTTCTCACATAGTTTTCCGCATTCAGATGGGCTGATTCATCAGGGAAGGGTTTGCTTCCCCCGGTCCCTTCCATTACGAGGCAATCCGCCTTGCTTCCTGAGAGTGCTTCAAGGTTCTTTTTGTCATAAAGTCCCGTATCAGCCGCATACATCAGCTTTTTCCCGTTCGCAAGCCTGAAAAGGTAGTTAAGAGCCAACTCTCCGTCCCCATTGGCATGATGGTTGCTTTCAACGGCAAACACTTCCATCCCTCCGGCAGTGAAATCTACATAAGGCTTTACCGGCACAAATCTGATTTTCCCGGTATCAAGTAATTTCCTGAATGATGATTTGCCCCTGCTGACACTATCCATTGCCTCTATCATACTAAAAGTCCAGGCGATCCCTTTTTCGGACATATATATTTCTAGTGTGCGGCCGTTCCGGTATGGAGTCATTGTAAGTATTTCGGCTGTGGACGCTGCGAAATGGTCTTCATGTGTATGTGTGATAAAAACATTATCAAGATCATAAAGTGGCTGCCCGTATTGCTGGCTTGCAGCCGGCACTTCAGGTCCGAAGTCCACAATATTTCTGTTGTCTATGAGAAGAGAACTCCTCTTCCGGGGTTTTGCCCCTTCTTTTCTGAGCCTTGCACAAACCTCACAATTGCAAAAAGGATTAGGGCTCAGCTCAGCTGCGCCTGTTCCAAGAAAAAACATTCATGCCTCCTGATATATATACCTATTCAGCGACTGCTTCAATGACTGCTTCAGTCTTTGCTCATTGACTACTTCAATATCTGAAATTTACCGATCACAGGCAGCTCTTTGGCTCTTCCCTGTACAGCGTTCATAATACCGATAACTGCAAGCACAACAAAGACAACATTTAATATGCTTAATATCGAGACTATGAATCCAAGAATTGGTGTTATCGCAAGCAGTATCGACCTCACTATGCTGAAAGCTATTGAATAAACTATCCAGCATATCGCGAGTATAAGGCCCTGATTTGCGTGATAACGGGCAAATTTTGATCCTGGAGCTGCAAATATGGGTATCAGAACCAGTATCCCCAGATAGGAAAGCAGAGCCATGGTCTTGTTCTGGGCTATATCCGAGAGATCATGAGCGTTTGTTGTGTCCGCTGTCTGATTAAGATCTTTGAGCACGTCGCCCAGCCCTGAGGCCTTTGATGCGCCGTCCTGCTGGCCTGCAGCATCTGATGGGGCTGCCGTTCCGCTTTCCGGCATCACTGCACCGCACTTGTTGCAGAATTTGGCGCCGTCTTCTACTTTTGAACCGCATTTTGAACAGAATGCCATGTCATTATCCTCCTGAAAGAAAATTGAAACCAAACAGGCTGTTATCAGCCACTGCTCTGCTGTTGAAAATCACTTCCATATATCATTATAAAAAACTATAAGTGATTTGTATAGCATTATTGCAAGAAAGGTTTAAGAAAATATCAAAAAATCGAACCATCAGACTATCAGAAACATCAAAAGCACTAAAAGCGCAAAAATTACAATAACGTTAAGACATAAAAATTTGAAGTAAAGCCCCTGCTGCAATTCATCAATTCTTAATATTTTTTCTTTTTACATGTAATCTCTTTAATTTTATTGATTTTCTATATTTTTCTTTATATTTTCTTTTTATTTGGAATATAATAATAAATAATTAAAGTGTAATATAATAAACGCAACTGCTTAATTACGTTTATTATGTTTCTTGTGGCAAAAATTTTTTACAAATTTTGTGACCTTCAAAAGGGGCGGTGTTATGGTATGGATGATATAGACAAGAGTATCCTGCAGTGCCTGAAAAAAAATTCGAGAATGAACTCCTCGGCTATTGCCAGAAAAGTCAGTCTCTCTGTCACTGCCGTGATAGATCGGATTAAGAAGCTCGAGTCCTCCGGTGTTATTAAACAATATACCGTAGTGCTTAATCCGGAAAAGCTCGGAAAAGACATTACTGCCTACATATCAGTCAGGCTGGAACACCCAAAATTCAATGATAGTTTTGTTTTGAAAACCGGGGCAAATTCCGAAATCACCGAGTGTTACTATATCGCCGGCGATTATGATTACCTTCTTAAAGCTGTCACCGCAAGCAGCGGCACACTGGAGAATGTTCTTTCGTATATAAAGAACATAGATGGAGTATCTCTGACTCGCACAATAGTCGTACTCTCCACTTTAAAATCCGATGTTTCGTGCTCCGTAAACGAAGCGGCGGCGGCTTCCGTTAATATTGGCACAGTGTCTTTACGGAAACCGGCAAGATAGTATTTCGTTCAATTTATATTTGTACTGTTTCCCGTAACTTATTATGACAGGAGTTGTTAAATATGATCATAGGTATACCAAAAGAAATTATGCATGGCGAAAAAAGGGTTTCTGCGACCCCGGATACAGTATCCGAAATGACAGGTCTCGGATTCAAGGTCGCTGTTGAAGCAGGCGCCGGGATCGGAGCGCTTTGCGACGACAGGGCATATTCCGCGGCAGGTGCTGAAATACTGAATGACGCTGCTGAATTGTACGCAATATCCGATATTATTCTGAAGGTCAAGGAGCCTTGTTTCAATGATTTGTCCGGGAAGCATGAAATCGATATGACTCCTGAAGGCGGCTGCATAATAGCCTTCCTGCACCCCGCGGCACCTTCAAATCACGAAATGCTGCACAGGATGGCGGCCAAAAATATAACTGCTCTTACACTTGACGGAATCCCAAGGATAACAAGAGCTCAAAGCATGGATGCTCTTACTTCAATGAGCACATGCGCAGGATATAAAGGGATGCTTATGGCTGCCGACGCTTTGCCGGTCTTCATTCCTCCCGTATTTAGCGCCGCAGGCATGGTAAAACCGGCAAACGTTCTTGTCGCAGGCTCAGGTGTGGCAGGATTGCAGGCTCTGGCAACAGCAAAGCGGCTGGGAGCTTCGCTCTATGTCGCCGATATACGACCGGCCGCCATTGAACAGGCAAAGAGTCTTGGTGCAAAAGTTGCTGAAGTTGGGGTTCCTGAAAGTATCTCCGTAGGTGAAGGGGGCTACGCAAATCCGCTTCCCTCCGAATGGCTGATTGCCGAACGGTCGGCTTTGCTTAAAGTTTTACCTGATATGGATATTGTATTCCTATCAGCACTTGTCCCTGGCAGGCTGGCCCCTGTGATAATCACCGAGAAAATGGTCGCGGCAATGGCTCCCGGCTCCGTGATCGTAGATATAGCGATCGATCAGGGTGGTAACTGCGAGCTCACCGTGCCCGGTAAGATAATTGTAAAATACGGGATAACCATCCAGGGGATCAAGAACATCCCCGGTATGCTGCCGGTCAGTGCGACTCGCATGTTTGCCGGCAATGTGTGCAGCTTCATAAAATATCTATATTCCACATGTCTTGAAAAATCCGGAGCAGAACCCTGCTTTACACCCGGAGCCCTTATCGATGCCGATGATGAGATTATTTCAGGAATGCTGGTAACATACCAGGGCAGGATAGTACACAAAGGTGCGCTTGCAGCCATGGGTTCCGGCAGTTGACGTTCAGCGCTGCAAAGCATCGTGAGTTAAGACATATTAATTGTATTAAGGCGGATCAGTCTGATGGAAAATGAAATCAGTAAGCTTACTTTAGTTCTGATATTTTGCGTTTCGGCGATTATTGGCTATTTCATAATAAGCGGAGTGCCTTCGCTGCTGCATACTCCTCTGATGTCCGGGATGAACGCTCTTTCCGGGATCACAATTCTTGGCGCACTGGCAGCCTTTGCCGGTACTGTACGCTCCGGCGGACGTATTCTGGCATGTACGGCCGTACTGGCAGCCACGGTTAATATCGTCGGAGGTTTCGGGGTCACGGGGCGAATGCTAAGGATGTTCAAAAATACCAGGGGTAATATGAGCAGGGCAGGAAAGAAAGCAGAAATAACGAACAGCACCGAATAGAAAAGAACGGCAGGTAAGGTTAAAGTATGGTGAGGAGCAGTCAAGGCTATGATATTTGGATCAGGAAATTTACAATCAATATACTATGTGTCAGGCGGAGTACTTTCTTTATCGGTTGTTGCCGGCATTTACCTTTCAGGCAAGGTCCTCCACGCAAAGACAGGCAATATGATAAATTCAGGCGCGGCACTGATTGCGGTCATACTTTCTCTTGCGTATTACGGGATAATAACAAGCTATGAAATCTGGATCAGTCTCGCTGCAGGCTCTCTGCTGGGCTTAATGGGCGCGATAAAAATCAGGATGACCGAAATGCCCCAGGGAGTTGCCTTTTTAAATGGTATCGGCGGTCTTGCAAGCTCTTTTGTTTCATGGGTTTTTATTTCCGGCGGCATGTCAGGGGCATTATCCGGGGGAACAGACCTCTTCACTCTGTACGCGGCATGTGCTGCTTTCTGCGTGGGAGTTCCCACATTCACAGGCAGTATGATCGCTGCCGCCAGACTGCATAAGCTCATTCCACAAAAGCAGTTGTTCATAAAAGCACATAAACAGCTCAGTGCATTGATGTATCTGCTTACCGGCATATTATTCACTGCAATTCCTTATTATGTCTTCACTTTAAAACAAACCACTGCTGCTGCAGGGGCTGATCTCCCTCTGATTCTTATGCTGGCTGCTCTTTCTGTAACATGCGGAATGGCGGGAATCTTATTTGCAATAAGGATAGGCGGCGCAGACATGCCCCTTTGCATATCTTTTCTCAACTCTCTAAGCGGCGTTTCAGGTGGCATTGCGGGGATCGCGGCCGGGAACATCCTGTTGACGGCAGTCGGAGGTATCGTAGGCGCTTCAGGCCTTATATTGACACGGAGCATGTGCGTGGCTATGAACCGCCGGCTAAAAGAAATACTTATCCCATCCGGTCCTTTTGCTTCACTGCCGGCTCCTGCTTCAGGCAGTAATGTTTCAGGAGATATGGAAAACAGCAGTGGAAGCCGGGATGCCCAGGGAATAATATCTTCATTCGATCCGGCGGCAGTCATCAGGGTTGCCAAAAAAGTAATAATCGTACCAGGCTACGGCATGGCCCAGGCACAGGCACAGTCCCTTGTCAGAGAACTGCTTGATAAGCTTGAGCAGAACGGCGCCGAAGTAATATTTGCGATCCATCCGGTTGCCGGACGCATGCCCGGCCATATGAATGTTCTTCTTTGCGATGCCGACATACCCTATGAAAAATTGCGTGATATGGAAAGCATTAATCCTGAATTCAAAAACTGCGACGTCGTAATAATCATAGGTGCAAACGATGTAGTAAATCCCTCTGCGAATACCGCTAAAGGGACTCCTATATACGGGATGCCTGTCCTCGAAGTGACAGCGGCCAAACATATATTAATATGTAATTATGACAGCAAGCCGGGTTACGCCGGGGTAGATAATCCTTTATACCGTATGACTGATAAGGCGGTCCTTTTTGAGGGCGATGCCAAAGAAAGCATCGGCAAGCTTATCAGGATGCTTGATGTGAACAACTGAGCAAACAACTGAGGCTAAAAAGATAATCATCCCTTTTATGATATTTATAGGGTGTCAAACTGTACTTTCTGTGATTCTCTTTATCTTTTTCTCCATATTCGCTGCCTCTTCCGGCTTCAGCATACCTGCACGAACATTAAATGTCACCTTTTCCCCGCCCGGTATTGAGCCAATGTGTCCTTTTCTCTTCTCTTCCGTATAGCCTTTATGCTCGGCAGTTGCCGGCAGCACCATGCCAAGAGCATCCTCATCAGCTGTCCTTGATATCCACCTTACCCCGAAAGGCAGCTCCGAAGGCCTGTGTGCCACATAACAGGCATATCCGTCCGGAAGCACCTGCATGCAGTGCGCTTCTCCGTTTTTATCGCTCTCATACAATACTGTGAAGACTATTTCAGGATCATAAATATCCTCCGGATCAATGGTATTGTGCAGCGAAGGATCCTGCGCCAGTTTACCCATGAACTCCTCGAGCTTCCCTGTGCCTCCGGCAGCCTTCATATGCTCCGGTATGTTGATATGGACACGAACGTGCTCCGGGTCGCATTTGGCGCTGTATACAAGCCTCCCACAATCAGCAGGCCTGAAGTTAATATGCATCATATACATGTATTCCATGGCGGTTCTTCTGAGATTGGTAATCGCCATGGCAATGTCCAATACGGTAGAATCCTCATATACCTTCGCTAACGGTTCCGCAGTGTAGCTGCAATTAAAAGCTTTGGTATACCGGTACTCGCCGCCGAGGGCCAGATAGCTTCCTTTCCCGTCGCATCCCGAAACAAGGTAAGCTCTGGAATAGGGTGCGTTTGGCAGCTCCCCGTGAAGGGGGTGGGAATCCTCGGCAGACGGTACTCCCATTGCTGTTGCTCCGCAGTGCAAAAGGAATCCCCCATAAGTTTCAAGGTATTCCCGGGTGGCAACGGGCTCGGTAAACATGGACTTCATCTGAAGCTCGTGCCCTGAGAACTCGAGACTCCATATCTGCTGTCCCTGATAAGGAAGAAAAACAACATTGCCGCATTTATTGGTTATTCTGAGCCCATGTACGCCGCTTCCAAATATAAAGGCCGACGCTTTTAAGGCGCCCTTCTCCGCAATAACCGATTCTTTGCTGTCAAACATGGTTTTATTCAAGCTTATAAAAGTTGACTCATCCATCGATATATGTCCTCCTGTTTTAATATAATATTTGCTCAAAACTCCAGTTCATGTATCTTACCTATTGGTGAGCATAAAGGCTCGCACCCGTCCCTTGTTATTGCGACCCCCTTTTCCCATCTGATCCCAAAGGTGTCGCCGGTAATAAAAGTATCCACCTGGAAGGTCATTCCTTCCTGAAGCGGGTAGCGTGAGGATGTTTCCATCCACGGAGCCTCGACCTCGATCATGCCTATGCCGTGGCATGGCCCGTAAATGTAGTTTTTCTCATAACCGTTGTCCTTATAATACTTGTAGAAACCTTCGGCGACATCTCCCGCAATAACTCCTGCCTTGAGCCTGGATTCGGTCCATTTGTGGGCTTCAAGCCCGAATTCAATTATTTTCCTTCTTTCCGGAGTGAGCCTGCCCATACTGATCGGCATGCCAATGCTCGGGGAATAGCCGTCCACTTTTGCCGAAAGATTCAGCTGGACTATGTCGCCCTTGTTGATTATCCTGTGAGATGATCTTGAAATCGCATGGCTTGTGCTTTTTTCACTAAAAACATACATTGGCAGTCCTTCATATTCGGCGCCGTTTTCATAAATTGCCTTTTGTGCGACACCTACCATCTGGCACTCGGTAACTCCAGGCTTGATGTTTTTGATAACCTCACGGGTCGCTATCTCGGTAATTCTGAATCCTTCCCTGAGGCAGGCAAGCTCGTTTTTCGATTTGATCTTCCTCAGCTCTGTCATTATCTCGTCTGCCCTGATGATTTCGGCATTGGGGTAACAGGCTTTCAGACCTTCCATCATGACAACGCTTGTGTCAAGGAAGCTTGCCACACCGATCCTTATTTTCCTGCCATTCACTCCGAGCGCCTTAAAAACATCACTGTACTTTTTGGGATCCTGCTCCGGATACGAAGGGTCAGCCGACTCCCTGTATTCCATCATGGTAAATATCTTCTCGATCCTGCTCCTGTCACCGGCATAGATCGTGCTCTCCGGGCCAACCATCAGGGCAGCTTTCCCCTCGGCAGTTATTGCCGCCCCGGCTTTTTCAAACAAAGGCCAGAAGCCGCTGAAATACCTTACATTAGCATAATCGGCTTCATTTGAATTCACGACAAGCACGTCCAGGCCTCTCTCAGCGACAAGGGCCGAGGCTTTTTTTATCCTCTCGCCATATTCGTTGTCGGGTATACATACCCTTTTAGCCGTATGAATTTTCGTGGTTTTCATGATTTTGATCACCTTTCTTCTTCTTTTTATTATAAGTTATTGTTCTTTTCGGTCTCTCCCTTTGATGTCCTCTCCTGGGTATTT
>JAQUNY010000065.1 GCA_028717405.1 Eubacteriales bacterium | reverse complement strand
TCCTTAGGAAAAATAATAAAGAGGGAGCCGGAGAGAAAAAAGCGGCAGGCGTCACTGCGGCACGAAAATCTTACAATCTTTTGTACATAAGGGACGCAACTGATGCGGTATACAAAGCTGCCGGTGATTTCGCAAATGGGATCTACAACATCACAGGAAAGGAAATCGTCGGGCATGAGGAGCTTGGAGAGATCATTGCTGAAATCAGGCGGGAAAACAACAACGCGTATTCAGCCGGCGACGCCCCGGGTACGGCAGATACCGCAAAAACAAAGGATTCATCCCCCGGAGCAGCCTTCAGGACCATGAAGGTCAGCGTCAGAGCGGCCTCGGAGCTGGCATGGCATCCTGTAGCCGGACTTCAAACCAGCCTGGAGAAATGTATTAAATGGTATTATTCCAATAACAGGCTGTCACGCAAATCCGGATATGCATTATCAGGCGGCGGTTCGATGCCGCACGAAGACGGAAAAAACAGAAAATCCGGGGCTGCCGGCGACAATGCGGGAGCAGGTGCCGTAAACCTGACCGATGAAACGGATCAAAAGACCGGGATCTCAGGAGAGCTCCTGCGATATGCTGAAAACATCATATTTTTTGCATTGGCTGTTCTGCTCATGCAGTACCAGTCTGATAAGAGCATTTATTTTGCCGTTGATTTTATGGCTCTTTACATAATAATCATAGGCATATTTTTTGGTATAAAACACTCCATACCTGCCGCAGTGCTTGCCGGCCTTTACAGTATACTATCACTGGCGGCGCAGGGGATTGGCATATTGTCGCTTCTGTACAATTTATCTGTCACCGTATCGATCATTGAATATCTTGTTATTGGAGTCTCTATAGGCTATGTGGTTGAAAGAAAAAACAACCGGATCAGTGAGCTTTTGTATGAAACACGGCTTATACAGGACGACCTTGTAAGTATCAACCGGCTGTATGAAGAGGTAAGCGAGGTCAAGAACGAGTATGAATACAGGATATATCAGTACAGTGACAGCTATGGCAGAATTTACGCCATTATCAGGCAGCTTGAATCACTGGTGCCGGAGGAGGTTTTTGTAAACGCCCTGAAGGTTGTCAGGGAGCTGCTTGGCGAAGAGAAGATCTCGATATATGTGGCGGATGAAAAGGGCCTGTTTATCAGAAGGATTGCGGGAGGCGCCGCAGATGGGGCAGGTGAACACGCACTCCCGGCTTCGATGAGACTTAAGGATAAACCCGAATGGAAGGACATCATCGATAAAAAGGAGGTATATGCCAACAGTTTTCTGGATGCCGCCATGCCCTCCGTTATAGCCCCGGTTGTCTCCGGGGACAGAACAGCTGCAGTAATTGTTATTGAAAATATGGAATTTGAGAAACTGAACCTGTACTATATAAATTTGATGAAAGTCCTGACGAACCTTCTGGCTTCGGCGTTTTCCAGAGCGCAGGCTTATGAAAACGAAGTTTATAAAAAGAGATATGTGGATGGCACGCTTATTCTGAAGCCCGAGGAGTATAAAAAGAGTCTTTTGGTAAGAGATAAGCTGGTGAAGGAAGGCAGCTACATGTACAGTATTATTAAAATAAACGATCTGACGACCAGGGATGAAAAAATTGAAGCTGCCCGTAAGATATCCGCACTGATAAGAAAAGGCGATGAACTGGCATTTAACGATAACGAGGAGCTTCTTCTGCTGCTACCGTCTACATCGCCCCGTGATGCTGTATTTGTTAAGAAGAAGCTTGACGGCGCAGGACTTTCCTGCGAAATAACCGGAAATGAAGTCTGAATATGAGGTAGGTAAGGAAGATTGGAGTTTGCATACCTGCTGTTTGCGAATTTTATAGCGGCCGCCCTGTATTTTCTGCTGAGCCGCAGGCGTCTGTTGATGCAGGAGCGTATATGCTGCCTTGTGCTTATACTTGTTTTACCTGTCGCAGGCGTGATTATCACAGCGGTGTCCGCAGTGAACAGAAAGCCGGAATATCATGAGGAGCTTAAAGAATATCTGCCAAAGCCAAAGTCGCTGTCAGCTGCGGCAAAGTCTGCAGGAGCCGTTGACAGGAATGCGGTATCGTTTTATGACATACTTCTGACCGGTGACAGCCATACAAAGAGGTCGATACTGCTTGACATACTTAAAGGCAGCGCACACCGTTATATTAAACAGCTGAAGGCGGCATTGGACGATCTTGATACAGAAACCTCGCATTATGCGTCTGTTGCCCTTGTTGAAATCAAGAGGAAATATGACAATACGCTTATTGCGCTGAACGAAAGGCTGGCGTCTGACCCTGATGATGTGACGGCGGCTGAGGAATATGCGGGGATCATAAAAAGCTATGTATCGAGTAAAATACTGGATCCCGGCAACGAAAACCGACTTAAGAAAAATTATATAAGGACAATAAAACGTTTTCTGGACAAGGGAGATAAAAGTTTGCCTGTGGGGTATTATACCCTTTTATGTGATTATCTGATAGATGCGGGTGAAGTAAAGCCTGCCGGTGAATATGCGCTGAAAGCAATAAGCCTGTTCCCTGAAAATGAGGAGCCCTATTTCGAATTGATGAAAGTATATTACAGGCTGGGGGACACGGTCAGGTTTGCAGAAGCTTTTGACTATCTGAAAAGAAGCAGCGTTATGATATCTAAGGAAGGGCTTTCGCGGATAAGGTTCTTCTCGGGGAGGTACTGAGAAAGACGGATGAATAATTATGGCAGGATATTGCTTATATTGCTGCTTTTTATGACAATAATTGTCAACCTGCAGTTTGCAAGGAGCGGGGTGCTCAACGACACAGGAAGGTATACAAATGATATTGTGGACCTTGTGGCGGGCTCCGGAGATGCAGGAGCTCCTGGAGATACAGGAGATGCGGCTGGTGCGGATACAGAAGAGCCGGATGGCGCCGCGGATGTTGCTGACGGCGAAATCAAAAAAACCGAATTTCTGGTGATTTATGACGCAGGTGATGATATCTCTGTGAGAGCCGGGAATAATTTCAGGTCGCTGCTTACCTTGTATAAGAACATTCCTGAAATGGTTGAAGCGTCGGATATAGCTGCTGGCAACGGGCCCGATTATTCGGGCTTTCTCGGGATTATTGTGGCAGTCAGGCGCTATTCGGCTGTCGGTGATTATTCCGGTCTGCTCAGTTATGCAGCAGCCGGCGGGAGCGTTTTTTTTGCGTGCCCGGGGGAAGCTGAGGGACTCTTTGACTCACTTATGTCACCCATGGGGATATACGAAGCCTCTGCCGGCGGCACCTATGATTATGTTATCGACAGGAAGGGCATATTTGGTGAAAAAGGCAGGGCATACCTTAATACGGGGGGCGAGTATTATTACCGTTCTCCCAGGCTCAGAAGTGAATGTGAAGTCTATTTTGTCAGTGAAAAAGGAGCGCCGCTCCTGTGGAAAGCCACTTATGGCGAAGGCAGGATATTTGCAGCCAACAGTGACTTTGTAAGCCTTTATACCGGAAGGGGAGTTGCCTCGGCGATATTGGCTGAGATGAGGGGAGACCGCGGCATGCTTTATCCGGTATATGGGCTGATCACGGCCCATCTTGAGTCTTTTCCGGGTCCGGCGATAACAGGTGAGTATAAGATACTCCGGGAAGTAAGAAAAGATTATGACAGGTTTGTCAAGGATGTTTTATGGCCTGATATGATAAAGCTTTCAAGAGAGTTTGACCTGAAGTACACTATATCATATGTGCAGTCGTATTCCTCTGAAACAGCCCCGCCGGTCCCGGACAGCTCGCTCCCTGAAAGCAGCCTTCTTATATATGGGGCGGAGGTGCTTGATAAGGGCGGAGAAATAGCGCTGCACGGTTACAGCTACAGACCTTTCGGGTTGGATGGCGAGCTTCGGGAGACAGGGTGGTTTATACCGTGGGACAGTATGGAAAGCATGAAACTGTTTTCTGAACTGCCTTTAAAACTGCTGAAAAAACTCTTCCCGGGGTATACGGCAAGGGTATATTTTCCCCCTGAGGGCAGAATGGGGAGAACCGCGAGAGAAAACATCCTTATGCTGATGAAGGATATTTCCGTAATATGTGTTCCGTATCACAATATTCTCGGAGATCAGCTGGATGGTGATTTTCTGACCAGGGATGACGGCATTATGCACTATGCGGTCACATCAGGTGTTAAGGCGGCCGAGTGGAATGCGATCAATTCCGTTTATTCACTGGGAATTATATCGCAAAGCATAGATATCCCATATGCCATAGTATCAGACTACAGAAGCTGGGACCAGCTTTTATATGATATGCGAAACGCCTTTAATATTGCAAAGAAAATGATACCTTTTGTCAGGACTGCGGGAGTTTCGTCCGCGGCGGCTTTTATAAGAAAATATGAGATGATGGATTTTTCTTATGAAAGCTCCAATGATGGTATAAGAGTCAGCATTGACGGCTTTTTTAAAGGAATGTCATTTATGCTGCGATCTGACAGGCAGATATCAGGAGCCGAAGGCGCTGAGGTTTATGAGGCCGGCAGGGGATTATGGTGCATCCTCCCTGAGACCGGCAGCTTTCTGATAAAGTGGGGGGGCGGTGCCGAATGAAAATTTGCCTGCTGTGCGAAGGCAGCTATCCCTATATTGTAGGCGGCGTATCTGCGTGGGTGCACCAGCTTATCAGAAATTTTCCCGAATATGAGTTCTGCCTGTACACTATTTCTGCGGAAAGAAAACAAACGGGTAAATTTGCTTATGAATTTCCGGTAAATGTTACGGGACACACTGAAGTTTTTCTGGATGATGTATACAGTCAAAAAGCCTCAGGCACAGTTCCTGATGTTTCGGGATGGGAGGTTGAGGAAATAAGGAAGCTTATCCTTTCAGATCCCGATAAATGGGAGTATATATTTAATTTTTTCAGTCGTTCCGGACGTGTGGTGACCGATTTTCTGATGAGCAGTTATTTTTATGATATCGCAATGGGGGTTTATGAGAAAAGCTATAACAAATCTATCTATGTGGATTTTATATGGACACTCAGGTCGATGTACCTCACATTATTTCATGTGCTTACCTTTCCGCCCCCTAAGGCCGATTTGTATCATTCAGTGTCAACCGGTTATGCGGGAGTGGCCGCGAGCCTTGGGAAATACCTGTATGGTTCTTCATATATACTGACTGAGCATGGGATTTACACAAGGGAAAGGGAAGAGGAGATAATCAAAGCCGATTGGGTATCGGGCATTTATAAGAACCTGTGGATAGACTATTTTAAGAGTATGTCGAGATGCGCTTATAAATACGCAGACAAGGCGATAGCCCTTTATGAGATGAACAGCAGGATACAGATAGAACTCGGCCTCGAGAAAGAGAAGGCTATGGTGATAGCAAACGGAATAAAGACCGGGGACTTTGAAAACCTGACGCCTAAGGATCCGGATGATACCGGGATGAATGTGGGAGCTGTCATCAGGGTTACGCCTATTAAAGATATAAAAACGATGCTTTATGCATTTGATGCGGTAAAAAGAAAGAGGCCTGACACGAAGTTTTTCATTATGGGACCGGACGACGAGGCTCCGGAGTATTACAGGGAATGTCTGGACATTCTCAAGGATCTGGGCACCAGAGATGTGGTTTTTACCGGAAGGGTCAATGTCAGGGAATATTTAGGTAAAATGGACGTTGTTGTCCTGACCAGTATAAGTGAAGCGCAGCCGCTTGCTCTTATGGAAGCCATGTCCGCCGGGAAGCCGTGTGTATCGACAAATGTGGGATGCTGTTTTGAGCTTTTCCACGGTAAATCCGGAGACAGGCTGGGGACGGCAGGTATCCTTGCTCCTGTGATGAATTTCGGGAAAATAGCCGAGGCGATAATCGCGCTGCTCGACGATGAAGAGTTGCGAAGGACATATGGCAGCAATGCCAGGGAAAGGATCCGGAGATATTACACTGAGGAGCAGTTCAAGGCGGCATATGCCGATCTTTACAGAGGCTTTGAGCCGGAGCGTTACGGTGGCGTATAGGCGGAAAATGAAATATACTTAATGTGCGGTTTTCGTGTATATAGTGTATATAATGGAGAAAGGGAGCGGCCTGATTGTTGGTTACTGTGTGATTTCTGCTCTGAGAGGTTACTTGCATCATAATGATAAAAGGCAGGAGGAAAAGGTCGCTGCGTATGGCTGGTAATGTATGGCTGGCATAGGTTTTGAACTGAAAAAACTGTTCAGGAAAAGAAATATAACCGGGATGCTCGCGGGTCTGATCCATTCCGTTTTTGTTACAGCAGGCCATAT
This sequence comes from Eubacteriales bacterium, assembly GCA_028717405.1. Classification (GTDB taxonomy): domain Bacteria; phylum Bacillota; class Clostridia; order JAQUNY01; family JAQUNY01; genus JAQUNY01. The sequence continues at coordinate 2,093 of JAQUNY010000065.1, read as the reverse complement.
GCTGCTCATGATGGCTTTCCTGGTCGCGATACAGGTTTATCTTTTAAATAAAGGCACGGGGCAGTTCGAAAGGGAGCTGTTTTCATCGGCTATACTTTATTCTTTCATATTCCCGTTTATCCTGACCAGCGGTGTCAATATGATACTTTCAAGATATATAGCCGACAGTCTTTATACAGGCAATGCAGACAGGATACTTCCTTCCATGTATGGGAGTATGGCGGTTATGATACTTTTTACAGGCATACCGGGAGCATTATTTTACATTTTCTCGCCGGTCGACCTCTGGTTCAGACTTGCGGCATTCATACTTTATATGGAGGTTGGTATTCTTTTTCATATCACAGTCTATGTTTCGGCAATAAAAAAATATGACAGGATAACATTCAGCTATATCTTTGGGGTAATGGCAGCGGCAGTCCCGTCGTATTTTATACTTGAATCTGATATGCCTCCGATGATGATGGTCACGGGCCTTGTGCTTTCGGTAGCGGCCGGTGTTCTCATAATTATATGCGGGATCGTATATGGCATAAGAAAATACTTTTCGCTTGTGTCTAATAATTATTTTGATTTCCTGCTTTATTTTAAAAAATATCCCCAGCTCTACTTTCTTAACACTATATATGCTGTGGGACTTTTTGTTCACAATTTTGTTTTCTGGGCATATCCGGCGACAAGGGACAGCGTAGCACAGACATATGTATTTTCGTCAGATTATGATATGGCTTCCTTTTTGGGAATGCTTACTGTTATACCTGCCATGGTTGTTTTTGTTGTCAGGATGGAGACCTCTTTCTATTTAAGATATAAAGCGTATCTTGATGCGACTAACGGCGGGACTGGAGAAGATATAGCAGTTGCGAGGCATAACCTGATAAGGTCGGTGTGGCAGGAGACTGCCTATATGATCGAAGTTCAGGTCATAGCCTCCCTTATAATGATAGCACTGATACAGAATATTATGCCCGGGCTTGGTATTTCAAAGCCCATACTTGATTTTTTCCCTTTTGTCGCGTATGGATTCTATTTTACCGTAATGATGAATATGATAGGGACAATATTACTCTATTTTGTGAGACAGAGAGAGCTTATTAAGGTTTATGCCCTGTTTTTCCTGGCAAATGCAGTTTTTACAATTGTGTCTGTTTACCTGGGAGAAGCCTTCTACGGAATCGGCATCATTATGGCCGGTATGGCAGGATTCGCGGTGGTTATCGTCAGGCTGAGAGATACCATGAAGCAGCTTGACTATATTATTTTTTGTTCCATTGTTCTGGAGCCTGAGGAAAAACGCACGGCATTTGACAGATTTACGGCAGGGCTTGATGCCAAAACAGACAGGGTAAAGGACAACAACCGTAAAAAGATAAAAAAGAAAGATATAAACGAAAAGAATATTTCCGCCAAAACGACAGAATCGGGACACAAACTTTGATTTGTGGCATACTGATTAAATGTGGTAACATAATGATGAAATCAGCATGAAAGCATGCGTTATAAACTGCATAAACTGTATAAACCGTATGAAAAATATAAAAGCTGAGAAATCCATCTTTGGAACGGGTAATCAACACATGAAATTCGCCGGAATAAAGGAATTAACTGGAACGAAAGGATTAACAGGATTTTTAAAATCAGAAAAATCTGCCGGAACAGCTGCCGGATATACTGCAATATTTCTGGCTGCAGCGATTTTTGTGGGTTCCTTTGTTACAGGATGTGAAATAAAAGAAGACGAACCCGGAGCATTTCAATATGAAAAGAATACCACGGGCATCTGGGATGAAGCGAACAGCCCGTTGACAGGCGCGCCTGTTTTCGAAAACAAGGCGGCATATTCCCATGATAGCGATGCTGAAGTGGTAAACATTTACCTGACTGTAAGAGAAGGGCGCGAAACAGACGGGAACGAATACACCTTCAATATGCTCAACGCCTACACGGGATATGGTACGGAGCCTTTTTGCGAAGCAATATTCCAGGAAGGGCCGGAGGATGATAAACCTTTGCCGGGGTATTTTGCCTATGGCGAGAAAGTAGTAAATGCAAGGCTGGAGACCAGAGGCGATGTCGGAAATATTGAACCGAGA
>JAQUNY010000064.1 GCA_028717405.1 Eubacteriales bacterium | reverse complement strand
TGAGTTCGGGATCAAAATCGCAGGGACAGGGAATAAATGGTACAAGGCAGATTCGCCGTTGCTTGAGGGCAACCTTATCCTGGCCGGATCGGATGCGCCTGAAGCTCTCCAGTGGATCGGTGACAGCTGTATGCTGGAAGCTGCCGGACTTGGAGCATTTGCGGCAGCTGCATCACCGGCTGTACTAAGGGCTCAGGGAGGCAGTTTTACCGATGGCCTGAAACGTTCGCTGGAGATGGAAGAGATAACGCTGGCTAATCATTCTGCATATCTGATCCCGGCTTTTGATTATCGTGGGACCCCTCTCGGAATCGACATCAGAAAAGTTCTTAAGACGGGGATCGTGCCGGTTATTCATGGGGGGATCATTGCCAGGGACGGCAAGAGGCTGGGCGCAGGGCTGGCGAGGGTGCCTGAAGTATGCTTTGCCGGTGCGGCAGAGGGCTTTTATGACAAATATGGGGAAAATGACACACCTTAAACAAATACCGGAAATACAGTGCAGACTTACAGGCTGAGCAGGGCGCGAAATACATACAAATGACGGGGAGGCAAATATTATGAATAAACAGACTGTGAAGAAAGCTTTTGAACGCAGCAAATGGGGATTCGGCGTGGCAAGCTCGACCAGGGACGGGCTGCTTTACGGAATGGGGTATACGCGGGAGGAATTGAAAAAACCTTATATCGCGATAGTCAATTCCTGGAATGAATATAATCCGGGGCATGTTCATCTGCGGGACATAGCGCTCAGGGTCAGGGAGGGCATAAGGGAAGCAGGCGGGCTGCCGTTTGAAGTCACAACTACAGGAGTCTGCGACGGAATGGTCCTTAAAGACCCCAGATATATCGAACTGCCTTCCAGGAACCTTATAGCCGACGAGGTCGAGCTCAATATTGAAGCCAACATGTTTGACGGAATGGTCCTGATAAGCACATGTGATTCAATAGTGCCCGGGCACCTGATGGGGGCGGCACGCTGCGACATACCGGCCATCATGGTCACAGGAGGCTACATGCCGCACTGCCTCTGTGCCGGCAGGGAAATAACCCCAATGATGGTATCCTCCAGCGTAGGCAAGGTGATGGAAGGCAAAATGACTATGGAGGAATTTGACGAAATGAATTACTGCGGGCATGGCGGCCAGGGGGCATGCGGCTCGATGACGACGGCAAACAGCATGTGCTGTATAGCTGAAGCAATGGGTATGACCATGCCCGGAAACGCAACCATGGACGCGACAGACAAGAGGCTGGGCGGACTTGCGTATGATGCGGGAAGGACAATAATGAAGCTTGTCAGGGAAGGCGTAACCGCGCGCCGGATAATCAGCGAAGAGGCTGTTGAAAATGCGATTATTACCGACATAGCCATAGGCGGGTCTACAAACCTGCTTCTCCATATACCTGCCATAGCACATGAGGCAGGGCTTGACAGGGACTGGTGGTCTTTTTTCGACAAGGCTTCCCACAGGATACCCCTCATTGCGGCAATAGCTCCGAGCAGCAGCTACTATTTCAAAGATTTTGATGCTGCCGGCGGGATCAAAGCACTCCTGAATAATCTGATGCCTAAGCTTCACGGAGATGCCATGACTGTGAACGGGAAGACTCTTAAAGAAAACTGCAGCGGGGCAATAGTGTATAACACGGATGTTATCCATAACCTGGAAAATCCCATTGACAGTGATGGCGGGATAGCGGTTCTATATGGGAATCTGGCTCCGGACGGAGCCATAGTAAAGTCGGCGGCGGTTCCCGAATCCCTGAAAAAATTCATCGGAAAAGCGAAGATATTCCACGAAATTGACGATGCCATTTCGGCGCTCAGGAATGGCGGCATTAAAGAAGGAGATGCGGTAATAATAAGATATCTCGGACCGAAAGGGAGATTTGGCACAACAGCGTTCGCGTTTCAGAAAGAAGCTGCGGGGATGTCGCTCCATGATAAAATTGCCATTATTACCGACGGAAGGTTTTCGGGAGGCAGCAGCGGCCTCAGCATAGGGTATGTCTCTCCTGAGGCGGCCATAGGCGGCCCGTTAGCCGCCGTCAGGGACGGAGATGTCATTACGGTTGATGTAAGGGCAAGAAAGATGGACGTGGAGTTGAATGATGATGAAATACAAAAAAGGCTGCAGACTCTGGACTGGGAGCTTGACGAATCAAAATTCAAGCCTTTCCTGAGGATGTTTGCCCGTAATGTCACATCAACGGCAAAAGGCGCGACCTGGAAATAGCATCGCTGAAATGGCTGAGGGCCGGCTGCCGCAAAGTCATGCATTATGCAGAAGGGAAAACCTGAAAGAGGTGAAAAATGAAAGCGAAAAACGACGTACGGCCAGTGGCCATTATAACGGGCGCGGCCAGAAATACGGGTTATGCGACAGCGGAAAGATTTGCCGGGGAGGGCTATAATGTTTGCATAACCAGCAGGAGCGGTGAAGACGCAAGGAAGGCTGCATCGGAAATCGCGGCTTCATATCCGGGGGCGATAGTCAAAGGCTATGAAATGCCTACAACCGACATTGAGAAAATACGGGATGTTTTCAGGCAGTTGAAGTCATATTTCGGCAGGCTTGATGTCCTTGTGGCAAATGCTACTGCCACCGGTTATGCGCAAAACATACTGAATACCGATCCCGAAGATTTTGATTTTGTCATGAGCAGCAATACACGAGGGTATTTCTTTTGCTGCCAGGAAGCGGCAAAGATAATGGTTGAACAAAAGAAAGGAAGCATCGTGCTTGTAGGTTCGGTACATTCGCTGAGACCGCTGCCAAACAGGATAGTATATGCGGCATCAAAAAGCGCGATCGATTCCTTTAACAGGAGCATAGCCGTGGAATTGGGCAAATACGGGATACGCTGCAACTGCGTGATACCCGGTGCCATATGGAACCACCGGTGGATAGGCCTGACCGAAAACGAAATCGCTGCAAAACGTGACAACTGGCCCGTAGGGAGAGAATCTCAGCCTGAGGATGTGGCCAATGCGATATATTTCCTCGCTTCAGACCAGGCATCTACGATAACGGGTACCAATCTGGTCGTAGATTCAGGCGTATCTGCGAACCTGCTCAAATATGACAAAAACTGGGATAAAGAATGAATTAAAGGCCTCTGCTTAAATTGTTCCTGAGGTAGGCTTTCGGACTGCAGCCCATGAGCCGCCTGAAGCTTAGGGTAAAGGTGTTGACATCGCTGAAGCCGACTTTATATGCCGTTTCAGCAATGCTGAGCTTTGTTGTGTTCAGGAAGTAGATAGCTTTCTTGATTCTGTAACTCACAAGGTATTTATGTATTGAAATGCCGGTATGTCGCACCATCAGCCTGTTCAGGTAGACAGGATGAAAATTGGCAGCCTTGCTTATATCCTCATTTGACAGTGGCTTGTTGTAATACTTGCTTATATAATCAATCACTTTTGCAACCTTTTCATTTTTCTTGTTCAGATCGCTGCCCGGGGCTGTGGCTTCGGCAATCCTGCCCAGGAGAGTGAGAAAAAGCACTCTGGTCCTGATGATATATCCCTTTGATTTGAACCGGTATTCGTCAACAATATTTTCAAGCAGCCTCTCGTTCTCGGCGTCATTATCTTTTATATATACGACGTCATTGAATGCCTTTATGTCTGAAAAAATGCAGTGTTCATGTACTCCGCCGGGATCAAAAAGCAACTCCTCACAAGGGCTGAAGGGCTCTTTGATATGACTGTGGAACCGTGTATAGTCAAAATTTATACTTAAAATGACAATTTCAGGTAAACTCTGTGGCAGGACTTCATACACAATACCGGGATTCCAAATGAAAAGGTTGCCTTTTTCAGCTTTATATTGCTTTTCGTTGATCTGAATGCCGGCGCTTCCGGACACAACATACATAAGTTTGCAGTCATAGGCCTTGCGGCGGCCGTTCTTAGGATTGGGAAACCTGATATAGTCGGCATACCTTATATATGGATTGATTTCATAAAATGACATCAGGGTGCTTTTCACGTTTTGCCTCATTGGAGTAAAATAGTTTATTTCTTCAGCAAACTGGTTTATTTATTGAGTTCATTAAAACATAACCGCATAGTATAGTCAAGAAGTACGGGAGTCGCGTGTACAGGAGTCGCGGACAAAGGCTTTTCATGTAATTAAAAACGGTTCAGAAAGGCGGATAAATCTATGGGAAATAAAATCAGGCTGGGGATAGTGGGATGCGGATCGTTTGTCCAGGCATTTATACCACTCTTCAAGGCGCATCCTTATGTGGAATGGATCGCCGTAACAGACCTAATCAAAGAAAGAAGAGAGGGACATGCAAAAAAGTTTGGAATCGAAAGGGTCTATGATTCATATGAGGAAATGCTTAAAAGCGATGTTAACGCCATTGCCGTTTTTGTGCAGAGGGAGCTCCACGGCCCGATAACCATCGCGGCGCTCAAGTCAGGGAAAAATGTATACAGCGCGGTCCCTGTCGCAAGTTCCGTGGAGGAAATCGTGAAGATAGCCAGCCTCGTTAAAGAAACAAGGCTTACATTTTCCATGGGAGAGACAGGGCATTACAGACCATGCAGCATTTTTTGCAGAAATATGGTCAAAAGCGGGGAATTAGGGGATTTTGTTTACGGTGAGGCGCAGTACAATCATGACATGAGGCATTTCTATGAGCATTACAGGCGTTCGGGCGGCCCGGACTGGAAAAAGGTCGCCGGCATACCTCCGATGTACTATCCCACCCATTCGACCGCTATGGTATTATCTTCGGCATGTACTTATGCAGAGAGGGTTTCGGCATTCGGATTTGTTGAAAAACAGGATGCCGACATATTCGGCACAGGGATGAATTACTGGGATAATCCCTTTTCAAACACAACTGCCGTTATGAAGCTGGCAAACGGCGGTATAGTGCGTACGAGTGAAAACAGGAGGATAGCCTGGTACGGGCCGATGTCATATATATCCCAGTTTCACGGGACAAAGGCTTCATATGAGTTTTCAATATCCAATCACAGCCTTGTAAAACTTGACGGGATGAAGGGAGTGCACAAAGATATCAACAAGGAGCTCAATCCGCCTGAGATGGAGCTGAAGCGGGGCGATGAGGATTTTGCCGATGGGATAGTGAATAATAAATGGTCAGGTACAATGGCGCCTGTGCAATACCGCGACGCCGAAAGGCTGCCTGAGGAGTATAAGGGCCTTCATGACGGCCATGGCGGGACACACAAATTCATGGCCGACGATTTCTGCAAAGCCGCTTATACAGGGAAGCTGTCACCCACAAATATATGGGTTGCGGCAAGGTATAACATACCGGGGCTGGTTGCACATGAATCCGCCATGAAAGACGGAGAGTCAATGAAGGTGCCCGACCTCGGAGAACCGCCGGCCGACTGGCCTTTGCTTGAGGTATAGGGCGCCTGCAATAAGACAATTGCAAAGTACTGTATGATCAAAACTGAATAAAGCTTCAATACAGCTGAGATTTAATGCCCCGCGGTGCATTTTGCCGCGGGGCGTATTTGTCATATATAGCATAATAGAAACAGCAATTTTTAATAATACCTTAAAATACCAGAAAAATTTAAATAATTGTTGACTTTAAAAATAAATCGATTAATAATTTATTTAGTGATGGTTGCGTCAAGGATTGTATGCATCTTTAGTATAAATGATAGTGTCATCTGTAACAATTGTGTTGTAGAGTTGGAGTTATTCAAGATGATTTCTTTTAACAGTAACAACTCAAAGTGTAGGTATACATATGGCAAAGCGGGTTGCTATTTGACTCAGAAGCGTTGTTTAAACGCGGAGATTGGGATCTTTGGGAGCAAATAATGTTAAATGTATTATAGTAATATTATATGGCATGAAGCAGTGATGTAGTGTTTAATAAAAACACATATAAAAACAGCAAGGAGAAGTTCTGTAAATGACTATATATGAAAAGCCATCAAGTGAAGTGAAAGTGTCAAATCCGGCATCAGAAGGCAAGACAGGAAAAAAGGCATCAACTAAGCCGCGTCCGCTGATATGCGCCTATTATTTTCCCAACTGGCACCAGGATCCGAGAAATGATATCTGGCACGGGACGGGCTGGACAGAATGGAATGTCGTAAAGCATGCCACACCGAGGTTCCCGGGCCACAGGCAGCCGAAGGTGCCATTATGGGGTTATGAGGACGAATCAGATAGCAAAGTTATGGAAAAGAAGATTAAGGAAGCATCATCACACGGGATAGATGGTTTTATTTTCGACTGGTACTGGTATGACGACGGACCGTTCCGCATAAAGTGCATAAATGAAGGCTTCCTGAAGGCCGCAAATACGAACGACATGAAATTTGCAATAATGTGGTGCATAGAGGACTTTTTCCAGGTGCATCCTGTAAGCCGCATGAACCGCAAGCATCTGCTCAAATCAGGACTTATGTCTCCGCAGATATTTCTGGATGTTACTGATTATTGTATAAACAACTATTTCAATCAGCCTAATTATCTTCGCATAGACGGAGGACTATATTTTTCTATATATGCAGTCGAGTATCTCGTAAAGGGGCTTGGAGGCGATAAAGCTACCGGAGAATTGATGCGCGGGTTCAGAAAAAGGGCATTTGATGCGGGATTGGGCGAGATCAATATAAATGTGATCGCACCTGGCGGGAAGGAGCAGGATAAAGTAAATTCTTTCCTGAAAACAGTCGGAATAGATTCGTGCACTTCGTATGTATGGAATATGCATGTGGGGGGGTTCCCGCAAACAGATTATGAAATTGTTGCAGATGCAGCCATTAAGGACTTTAAGCATAAGACAGAAATTTTTGACATACCTTATCATCCGGTGGTTTGCATGGGATGGGATCCTAGTCCGCGCACTGTACAGTCAGAGATTTATGAAAATGTAGGATACCCGTATACACCTGTGATTGTGAATAACACACCGGCAAATTTCGGGAAAGCACTTGAATCTGCAAGTAATTTTATCAGGTCTGACATTTCAACAGGGAGTATGGTCAACATCAGTTGCTGGAATGAATGGACTGAAGGGAACTATCTCGAGCCTGATACAGAATACGGGTATGGATACCTAGATGAAGTAAAACGTGTATTTGGCAAATAGTGAACGGTTGGCGCAACCTGCCAAAATCACCGTGAATTGATTTTACGGCCTGCGTCTGAAATGCATCGGCTTGTTTCCGGTCACCTTTTTAAACTGTTTGGAGAAGTGGATTGAGTCGTTGAAACCAACTTTATAGGCGATTTCCGATATGGACTTATCGGTAGACTGAATCAAAACGATAGCTTTAGATATTCTATGATATAGGATGTATTTATGCAGCGATTTGCCAGTATTATGCACCATTAATTTATTGATATAATTCGGGTGGAAGCTGAAAAGCCGGCCTATCATTTTATTGGTGATCTCTCTTTCGTAATTATTTGGAGCTGCGGCAATGATGTCCGGCATGAACAGGGGGACTGAGGTCTTGGACTGGAGAAGGGCACTCTATATATTCCGTATTTGCATTATATCCGCTTTTACAATATTTATTACTTCAGGTATTCTGACTGCATGTATGGCAAAAGAGATGGCAATTATGACCGAAAGCGCGGACTATTATGTCAGCAATGAAGGCAATGATGATAATGACGGCAGGAGCCCCGGCTCTCCATGGCGGTCACTGGCCAAAGTAAATAACTATAATTTCCTCCCGGGGGATACTGTCCGTTTTAAGCGCGGCGATACGTGGAGAGGCCAATTGTTGCCGAAAAGCGGTTCTGAAGCCGGCCTGATATGGTATACAAGCTACGGTTGCGGCAAAAAGCCAGTAATAATGGGTTCTGTCAGTAAAGGCAGTGTATCGGGCTGGGTATGTGAGGGAGAGAACATCTGGGTGTCCAAGCCAGAAATCGAATGGGAGTCTGATATTGAACTCTTGTCTTTCAACAGTTCCGGGAGAGACGGCGCCGGGTGGCGTCTATATAATAATACCGCATCCGCTGCTTATTCGGCTTTGTCAGAATGCACGGGCAGATATGAGGGCGGGAGTTGCATAATGGTTGAAATCGCCGGCTCAGGATCAAAGGAATCAGATATTCAGCTCAGTATGGGAGATGTTGTGTTGGAAGCCGGAAAAACTTACAAGCTGACATTTGCGGCCAGAAGTACTGAAGATGTCACAATAAGCAGTGTTAAACTGGTGAAAAGCGCAGCACCTTTTGGCAAGTGTTCAGATACTGTCGTTTCAATGCGCTTAACAGAGGACTGGACGGAGTATGAATATTTTTTTAATTGCGGTATAACAGAACCGGACGCGAAAATATGTTTTTATCTCGGCAATCTCTCCGGGAATGGCGCAGCGCTGTTTTTTGACAGAATAAGCTTTAAGGAATGCGTGGTGTCGGGACTGATCGACACCGATACAGGCAATCTGA
>JAQUNY010000063.1 GCA_028717405.1 Eubacteriales bacterium | reverse complement strand
GCATAATGCCGAAATATCAGGTAGCCTTGTCTCGATGACATCCACTTCACTTGTTCCATATCTGCAATATTTAACGGGTATCATGCCCCTGTCCAAGGTGACCCTCCCCTCCAGGCCATCATACCACATTTCCCATTTCAGTATCATCTCTTTGCCATGGTTGGCCGGACTGAAACTCGATATTATCACCGGCACCCTGAAAATACCGTATTTATCCCTATTTCCTTTTATGTCATGACCGTTGCGGCACACAATGTTTTCCGTACTTTTAAATACGCTGCATGGCGGCACATCAAGAACCACAAAATCCGGGGCATGTAAATCCCGAAGCGTCATCCCCCTGCACATGTCGCCATACCCGAAATATTTATCCGTATTGTCTATCCTGTAATATCCGTTGAATTCATTCACTACGTCGTGAAACTCAGTAAAAACAAAGCCGCATATATTTCCATGCAGACGGAATTCGTTCAGCATATACCTGTAATGCCAGGAAATATCGCTGTCTCCGGCAGAGGCTTCTATACCCCAGACCATTCCGCATTCGCTGTTTAAAAGCGGAATGTCACTCTGCAGATTACCTCCAATGTAGTTGTATGAAGAACCAGGATAAGTCTTATCAGACACTTCGGCAATATGTGTCTTGACATTATCATATCCGTTTTTGTAGAAATGCCATGTATTTATGTCACTTTCAACATGGTCTCTACGGCAGGGCGAGTTATCTTCAATTAGGCGAGTCGAGTCCGTATCTTTAGCCGCTTTATATATTTTCCTCACCCATTCCTGCGTTTCAGGAAGGTATGATTTTTCATTTTTTTGCGCATCTTCGCCTTTTACGGTGCTCAATAGCCCCCAGGTCTCGTTAAACATTACCCATGACACTATCGACGGATGGTTGAAGTCTCGCTTTATCACTTCCTGCCATTGCTTCTGATATGATTTTTTTGCCTGTTCTCCGGGTTCACCCCAAAAACAAGGCATATCCTCCATAACCATGATCCCAATTTTATCCAGCCAGTAAAGTTTAAGTGGTTCTTCAGGCTTTATGTGTATCCTCACGAAATTTAAGCCGATGCGTTTCAGGCGCCATACCTCATCACGAATGGATTTATCATCTGGATATGTGAAAAACCCTTCGCTGTTGAACGCCTGGTCCAAAGTCCCATTAAGGTATACAGGCCTTCCATTCAGTGTAATGTGTCTTGTTTTGTATCCATCAAGTCTTATCGTACCGATTTCCCTTATGCCAAAATAGGTATGGACTTTATCACCGCAGATATCTGCAGCACAGCTGTCACCAGTTTTTTCCAGACTGATTATCCCCTCATACAGATACGGATTATCGCAATCCCAGAACCTGGGATTTTCCACATGGAATTCAGTCTCATATGTATTCAAGCCAGGTTTCATTTCAACTGACCCGCCCTTATAACTAATTCCATCAAACTCAAACTTTACTTCTGCCGTACCTCCGCGTAGAGAGTCAATCTCTATTTTCACTGAAATATGTCCACTTAATGCTGTTATGAAATAGACAGATGAAATATAGTCGTCAGGACGGGCTTCAAGATATACAGTTTGCCAGATGCCACGGATATTTCCATACCCCTGCTTGCCGTATGTTTGATATTTCTCGTCCAAATCTGCGACTTCAACACAAAGCTCATTTATAAAATCCGCGCCTCTTGCGCCATCTGTTATGTCTTTGCTATCTGTGTTACCTGCGCTATCTGTGCTACCTGTGCTGCCTTTTTCTTCTGCGCCATTATGCCAGTATGGAGTCAACTCAGCTTCAAAATGAGTATATCCTCCTTCATGGGTTACTGCCAGCTTGCCGTTTATATAAACGGAAGCCAGGTAATCTGCTCCGCCAAAGCAAGCAAAGAGTCTCTTCCCACAGGGCGTCTCGTACCCTCTGATAATTTTCCTGTAATAACCATATCCCTTAATATTACGATGTATCCCCGATAAAGGACATGCCCAGGAAAACGGCACATTGATTTTTTCATCGTATGCTATTGCATCAATGCCGCCCGCCGGGCTCCCGAAAAGCGCAAAATCCCACTCACCATTCAGGTTCAGCCATTGTTCCCTCCGGAAGTCCGGACGCGGATGCTCAATCTTATGCGATGCCATATGCTGTAAGTCTCCTTTTTCAATATCCGTATTACATCTTATATGTTTTTCACAACTATTATAGCCTATTGCCGTCATCCTGACAATATAAGTGTATAAATCATTACCAATATGCATAACGGAAAAGTGCAGATTAGTACAGGATACTTCCTGCTGTTTTATCTGAATCCCGGTATATAATATTGGCATATAATATGTAAATATGTATGCCAATATGTATACTGCCTATATGCATACCTGCCTGTGGGTATGTATGTATTTATAAGTGCACACATTTATGTATGATGAATTTTAATACAATCTGAAGTATGCCGGGAGGGGTGCATATGAATTTACCTTTAGACTTACCATTAAACTTACCTTTGAATTTTATAACGGCGACAAAGGAATTTTGTTCGTTTGAAAAGTTTGTTCCCGCGCCTTATATTCGGAAGAGCTTCACCCTTGCTGAAAAAGCTGAAAAATCTGATTTAGTTATATGCGGGCTTGGCTTTTATGAGTTATTCATTAATGGTAAAAGAATAACAAAAGGATATCTTGCCCCATATATTTCGAATCCTGATGATGTTCTCTTCTATGACCAATACGAAATCCACGAGTTGCTTGATATAGGCGAAAACGTCATAGGGGTAATACTGGGCAATGGCATGCAGAATGCTTTTGGCGGCACTGTATGGGATTTTAATACTGCCCGTTGGCGCAGCGCACCCAAGCTGTCACTGCTTCTGGAAATCAAAACCGCATCGGGAGCAGGAAAGGGCGAGAAGACATTAACAATAACTTCGGATGAAAGTTTCAAAACCGCGCCTTCGCCTATATATATGGACGATTTGCGATGCGGTGAATTCTATGATGCAAATAAAGAAATCAAAAACTGGAATATGCCCGGATTTGATGACACCGCATGGAATAATGCCATAATTGCCGAGGATATTCCGAGAGGGGAACAGGTTGTTTGCAAGGCCGAATCCATAGTTGCAGCATACGAGCTTAAACCGGTTTCGGTAACACGAAGTTCAATAACATCAAATGGCACCCCGCATAAAAAACTGATCGGACAAGGCTCGCAGGGAAAAATTGTTCTGCCGGAGGATGAATACTGTACTGAAGGCTGGCTATATGATTTTGGAGTAAATATTGCAGGATTGTGCAGGCTCAAGATTAAAGCTTCAAAAGGGCAGAAAGTCATTTTGCAATTCGGAGAAACGTTAAAGGACGGCGGACTTGACCTGTCTTCGATGAATTTTGAACCTGAAGGCTTCAACCACAGGGATATTTATATATGCAAGGGTGGCGGCGATGAGGAAGTCTACATGCCTTCGTTTACATATCACGGCTTCAGGTATTGCCTGTGCATTGGAATTACGGAAGAACAGGCAGTTCCTGAACTGTTGACCTGTGTCGTCATGAATTCCGGGTTAAAGCAGCGAGGTGGCTTCGATTGTTCTGATGAGACAGCAAACCTGATTTATAAGGCGGCAATAAGATCTGACCTTGCCAACTTCTATTATTTTCCGACTGATTGCCCGCATCGCGAGAAAAACGGCTGGACAGGCGACGCCGCTGTCTCAGCTGAGCAGATGCTGGTCAGCCTGACGGCTGAAAACAGCATGCGCGAATGGCTGCGCTGTATCCGGAAAGCCCAGGATAACAGGGGGGCACTGCCCGGAATCGTTCCAACTTCCGGCTGGGGTTTTACATGGGGGAATGGTCCGGCATGGGATGCCGCGCTGACATATTTGCCTTATTATATTTGGCTTTACAGGGGCGACAGGGAAGTTCTTGCCGAGAATGCCGCATCGATATTGCGCTATATAAATTATATATTCACCCGGATTGACAGTGATGGGCTAATCAGGATAGGACTCGGTGATTGGTGCCCCGTTGGCCGGAGAGCGTCAGACTATAAATCACCCCTTGAATTTACCGATACGGTTATCAGCATGGATATCTGTATGAAGGCATCTGAAATATTCGATGCGCTTGGCATGGAGCCTCAGGCAGCTCTCGCCCGTAGTTTGCATAGTATATTAAGAACAGCTGCAAGGCAAAAGCTGATTGATCTAAATACAATGGAAGCGGCAGGGAACTGCCAGACATCACAGGCAATGGCAATATATTATGATGTTTTTGAACCGGCTGAAAAACAGCAGGCGTTCGCAGTCTTATTAAAAATTATAGAGCAGTGCGAAGGCCATTTTGATTGCGGCATGCTTGGCATGAGAGTTATTTTTCATGTCCTGTCGGATTTCAACGAAAGCGGGCTTGCATATAAGATGATAACGCGTACGGATTATCCCTCATATGGTAACTGGATTGCACAGGGCGCGACAACACTCTGGGAAAGTTTTAAACCTGAAGGCGAAAAGTGCGGTTCAAGAAACCATCATTTCTTTGGCGATATAAGCTCATGGTTTATCAGATGCATAACGGGGATACAACTTAATCCTTACAAAAATAATGTAGAAGAAGTAAATATTAGGCCTTCATTTATTCAGGACTTGAAATATGCAAGTGGGTACCATACGGCTCCTGCAGGCGATATAAAAGTCTCATGGAGGCGTGAAGAAGATGCTTCTATAGAGCTTGACATTATAATACCTCAAAGTATGACGGGCAGGATAATATTGGAAAGTGGCTGCGAATTTGTCGACGGCTGTGCAGTTAAAGCTGCCATTACCGGGAAATATAAGGTAGTGATTAATAATTGCCGAAATAGTTCGGTTTAATACGGGAAAGAGAAAGACAGGGGACGGTTCTGTGTCTTGTTCAAAAGACACAGAACCGTCCCCTGTCTTTTGATTGCCATTATGCGCCATTGCCCCAAACAAGGGCGAGCAGCTTAAGGGCTTCTTCGCACAGTTTTTCGCCTGTGCCGGGGGCAACTTTGCCGGAGCTTGTTATCTTCGGCTCATAGCCCCCTCTGGCATATGCATCGCGGGTGGGGACATAGCCAACGCCGGCATTGGCAAGTGAGCTGATCATATTGTATTTAAAAGGTGACTTACTTTTTATCTCAAGGCCGAATTCTGTAAATGTTTCACCGGGCAGGGCAGTGATTGCCATTTCGCCGATCCTGAATACCTGAATCGGGATATGGATAGATGTGATGTTGTTTTCGATAAGCTTCACGATTTCTTTTGCGAAATGCAGCTCATAGGCACTGGTCTTTCCTGATTTTTTCATGGCTTCGGCAGTCGCCTCTCCTACTGTTTCAGTATTTTCTCCTGCTTCAGCGACGATTTTACGGGATGCTTTGACTTCTTCATCTGAAGGTAGCAGCACTCCGGCATCAAAGCTTGTCAGGCGCGCGTCCAGGCTGGCTTCGTCTGTCATTGTTATGCCGGTCTTTTCACGGACTTTCAGGGCTTCAAAAGCCAGGACCCTGCCCATGGTTTTGTAGTACACCCTCGGCTTTGCCACTTTGCCCAGCGGATCAAAATGATTTATGTTGCCGCTCGATCCATAGATAAATATGCTGACGACATCCTGTCCAAGCACACTTTTTATGGTCCGGCTGATCTCGCCGGCATAATCGGCTGAAATTTCAGTCCCTGTGACGGTATCCTGATGGCATGCAAAATTTGTGATAACGGCTTTCGGATTTCCTGCCAGATCATCTATTCTCATAACAGTGACATCCGGATCGATATTCCCGTCAGGCCTGTCGATATTCGGATCGTTTCTGGCGGGATTGGTTTTGTATGAGCCGTCTTTCATAAAATATCTGCGAATAAAGGAAATATCCTTTTCCTCGCCAAGGCCGAACCCGATCCTGACGGGTTCTCTCCTGCTAAACGCAATAACCGCGGCGTCCGCAGCTTTGTTCACGATCATATCGGAATAATTCAGATCCTCCCGGTCTTCGGAAAAAATGCCCACAGGACCACCTGTGTGGGTGTGTGTCGCCGACACCACGATGTGGCTGTCAGGTATTCCGGCTGCCGCCGATATCCTCTCCTTTATCCGGACGGCTATTTCAAGACTGATTTTGAGGATGTCCACGACAATCAGCATAAGAGCCTTTTCGCCGTCATCGATGGCAAAGGCTTTCGCAAACAGCGGGTCTTTTACTCCGGAAGCCGGCCGTTTGTGAAAATATCCGGGGATGTTCATCCCGAGTAAGGGAGTAATGTCGATTTCGCAAAAACCTGCTTTCAGCATTTTTATCAGTCCTTTCATGGTGTAAAAATTCAAATCAGAGTTTCTTTAAGCACTTTCTTTACGCCGTCGATACATTTCATTATATGCCATTCCTCCCATGATGGGTGAAGGAAAAGGCTGAATGTTGAATCTCTCAGGCCTTTTGCAACAGGGCACAATATTTTTGTATATTCGACCGAAGCCGGATCAGTATATTCCTTAGATTCGAAAGGAAATTTCGCCCCGCCGAAGCCGTTGTGCTCTCTGTAAGCCCTTTCCTCATATGCTTCCGGCCATTGGATCCCGTAACATGGTATTCCCTCTGCTGTCAGCATCTTTGTGAATTTTTCGGCCTTGCAGCTGAGCCTGTCGGTATCAAGGATGATCGGATACCACCAGTATGCGTTTCTTCTTTCCTGTGAATTATGCGGCAGCTTCTTTATCCCGGCGAGTCCGGCAAAGGCTTCATCGTACATTGAGGCGAATTTCCTGCGCCGCGACATGTTCCAGCTGTCAAAACGCTTAAGCTCATTTATTCCGATTATGGACTGTATTTCGGTCATCCTGTAATTAAAGCCTACCCTGTTATGGATGTAGGGCAGCTTCTCCTCGAGGGCCAGCAGTGACATCCGCTTCCTGACATCGTATCCGTGATCGCGGAAGGAGCGGCATTCCCATCCGAGTTCTTCGTCATTTGTGACTACCATGCCTCCCTCGCCGCCGGTGGTAAAGTGCTTGCTCTGGCAAAAGCTGAAACAGCCGATGTCGCCGATCAGACCTGTTTTTACTCCTTTATACTCTCCGCCGAAACACTGAGCACAGTCTTCAATTATTTTGAGGTTGTGCTTTTTTGCGATTTCAAGTATTGGGCCCATGTCTGCCACTACCCCGTAAAGGTGAACCACTTCGATAGCTTTTGTCCTCGGCGAGATTTTTTTCTCGATTGATAGCGGGTCGATAGTATGGTCTTCGGTTACGTCGGCAAAAACAGGGATCGCGCCTGCCTGAAGGACAGCAAATGATGACGCGATGAAGGAATATGAGGTGACTATCACTTCATCGCCGGGGCCTATCCCAAGGCTGCTGATGGCTATGTGCAGGGCGGCCGTGCCGTTTGTGCAGGAAACAGCCATATTTGCGCCGTTCCATTTCGCCCACATTTCTTCGAATTCCATGCCTTTCTTACCGGTCCAGTAATTGACTTTTCCGCTTTTCAGCGGTTCAAGAATGTCTTTCAGGGTTTCCGGATTAAATTGTGGCCACGGTGGAAATCTGATTTCTTCTGCGCCTGCAGCGTTCATTACTTTTTGTTCGGGCGCACCGCCGGCTATCTTCTCTTCTTCCGCACTTCTCTGTTCAGCTATTTTCATCTGATCTGCCTTCTTCTTCTGATTTTGCTTTTTCTTCTGGCCCGCCATTTCTATACCTCCGTTTTTTATATCCATCGGTTTTACTAATAGTTCTCTTTGTTTCTGCAAGCTTGAACTTGGTTGCCAGGATTTATGCGGTATTTATGCGGTATTTAATTGAATTCTCAACTATTTAGTGTCTGGGTCCCTAGTTTGCCTAAAAATTCTATATAATATTTCTCCAGTCACTTTATTAATTACAGTGTAACACATTTTCAGACAAAATCAAGAACATATTTTAAGGAGCAGGACAGGGGCGAACAGGGGGGGGGCGAGACAGGGGACGGTTCTGTGTCTCATGCAGTATCACGGGATATGCAGGCAGAGGACAGATCAAAGGCGAGGACAACACTCAAAGCAGCATAGCGACTGCCATAGTGCGCCTAAATCGATAGAAAATCAAGATGGTCATGTTGCAGAGTCATTTACGGATTTACCGAGGGACAAGTGGGCGGGGTTCCTAAAGAAAGGCGATTCTGTGGTAAGTATTCATACCATGGCGCAAAGTAGCTTTACACCAGAAACGTGCATGCAAAGGACAGTATGGCAGGATATTTTTATAATTCCTGGTATACTTAAAGCTCCAAACCTTCACGCTCTAAAAATTTTGCAACACTCATACATTTTGGATGCTCCATTGGCAGACAAAGAAAATCCTTGTCTCCAGTCAAAATAATATCCACATCCGCGTTCACGGCAGCAATCAATATTGGTTGATCCTTTACATCTCTTATCAGTTTTTCACCTT
>JAQUNY010000062.1 GCA_028717405.1 Eubacteriales bacterium | reverse complement strand
GCCAAAAAGACATCTGCATCTCGCAGTTTGTCAGGCATCTTTCGATTTATAACTTCCCGCAGTTCATAAATATTACGATCGCATAAAATTACATCATGATGTTCAGTAATGTACAATAGTGTCTTCGCCACTATTGAATGCAGTAAAAGGATAGCTGAAATCAATATATTGGTATCCACTAAAATCCTCATTGTTTATTTGCCTTTTCCATACCTCACTTCATTCACCAATTTTTGTGCGTCATCTTCATCGTATATGCCGATTTCTTCTGCAACACCGGCAAAAGCTCTCTGAGCTTTATATATAGCCTGCGCTGATGCATTATTTATTACAATATCACCATTTGATTTTTGTAAAAATAAAATCTTATCTCCTGATTTCAAGCCAAGAAGACGTCTGATTTCAACTGGCACTGTTATTTGCCCATTAGCAGAGATTTTTGCCAAATTCATAATTACCATCCTTTCTTGAATTCTCAAGTATTCTTTAGATTTATTATACAAAAAAAATAACAAAACATCAATTCTGAGGAACAACTCTGTGGGCGCTGTGGAACAAGTCAGTGCAGGCTGGGTGTATTTGTACATTTCACTCTGTCTGACAGTTCTGTGTCCCTCATAGGTTCGAAACAGGCAGACAGAGGACAGCGCAAAGGGGAGGGTAGAATAAGACAGGGTAAGACAGGGGACGGTTCTGTGTCCTGGCCGCAGGACCCTGTCCTGCGAACCTACATGAGACATAGAACCGTCCCCTGTCTTATTACTGTCTTCCCCTGTCTTCTCTTTGTCTTCTCCGCCTTTAGAGCAGTTCTTTTCTGAGTTCGGAAGCGGTCTTTGAGGAAAGGTAACAAAACGGTATGTCAAAAACAGTATGAGCTCCGGTCCTGCCTTCAGCAGCCAGCCTGTATGCGGCTCTCGCGTACGCCACCAGCACACTTCCGGTAAATTCCGGATTACTGTCAAGTATAAGTGAAAATTCAATCTTGTGCTTCATCAAATTTCCATTTACTGCCACAGCATCAACCGCACTGTCGGCGGTCGTTCCCGCGTGTATAACAAATCCACCGTGAGGCATCTTGGAATGATTTTTCTTTAATTCTTCCCTGTTTATAAAATGAACAAATGTATCATAATCCGAAAAATAGTCGGGCATATTTTTTATGGACCGTTCAATACCCACCAGATCTGCGCCCTCTTCAGGGACGACATAACAGACTCTTGTGTGTTTTTCTCTTGTCGACAGCACCGGGTTTTCGCCGCTCCTCACGCGGCGCAGGGCTTCATCCACAGGCACTGTATATTGTATCGCATTCTCTACCCCCGGCACCCTTCTCAATGCATCCGAGTGGCCTTGGCTGACTCCTTTGCCCCAAAATGTGTAACTCCTGCCGAGCGGCAGGATTGCTGATGACAGAAGCCTGTTTAATGAAAATAATCCCGGATCCCATCCTACGGAAATAATGCTAAGCTTTCCGGAAGCCTTTCCTGTCATGTCCATTTTGTCGAAATACGCAGGAATTTTTGCATGTGTGTCAAAGCTGTCAACTGTATTAAACAATGCTGCAGCCTCCGGCCCCTGTACTCCAAGGTCGAGTGCTGACCCGCCGCAAAGGAGCATCACGTCTATCTTGCCGCTATACTTTCCCATATTTGACACATGTTCTGCTTTTCCTGCAATATCAGAAGCCGACCCAACCTTTGACGGATCTCTCCTTGTAAAGACCGCTGCCAGCTCCATGTCCGGATTCTGCCTTAGGGCTTTCACCGCGCCTTTGCCAAGGTTTCCATAACCATTGATACCAATCCTGATTTTATCTCCCATATTCGTAGCCTTTCATATCATAAAATACTCACAATTTCATCATTAATGTCCGAAATGTCTGCTGCCTCTTCAGCAGTAGAAGCACCAATGATTTTATCACAATGTAACATTGCCACGTTTAAAAGATTACACAGGGTAAGACAGGGGACGGTTCTGTGTCTTACTGTGTCATAAGAAGATTTAGCACATATAGAAGATTGAGGAAAGATATAAGACACAGAACCGTCCCCTGTCTTATCATCGTCTCACCTTATCACACCCTGTCTCACGAGGCTGGCCTGATAATCTACCTCACATACGGATAAATCTTCGATTCGTTCTGCAGCACTCCTTCTATATAGGTGTCTTTCCTTCTCACAGTGTTGTTTGGCCAATACTGAGCCCATTCACCATCTACCTGCCCATTTACCGCAGTAATTTTCTCCTTGAGATTTCCGTTCGGCCAGTACTGCAGTGCCTCCATCCTGCTCTCTCCATGCATGATAACTGTCGCGATCTTCGGCATGTCGACCGTCTGCCACATATTTCGTACAATTGCATGCACATCCCCCGGCACAGGATAAGCCGCAGGCGAAATAATCAGATAATATTCGTCTGAGCCCTGCTTTTGCTCCAAATGGTAGAAGGACATCTGCATAAAATACTTTCTTCCAGCCTTGTACTGCTCTATCGTCACGGGCACTATGCCCGCCCATCCGTCTTCAGTCAGTGCCGCCAGGTCAAGAGGCGCATAAGCAAAATCCCTCACATCGGTCTTATCCTTATTCATGTTGTATTTCGGATTAAACGCTTCCGAAGAGCCACCAGGCCAGGCCGGATGCAGCGCAAAGAAATATGTGTTGTCGAAATCTGTCCTTCGCGCAAATTGTATATGTATCCCGTAGCAGTATTTTGCCCCGGGCAAAGCCGAAGTATATGAAGGAGTCGGATTTCCCCCTATCATTTCAGGCATGTAATAAAATACCCCGCCATCGCGGACGACCCTGACGAGTTTGCCGTAATCAATATCCGGATCTATTTCAAAAGCGTACTGTGCGACTATCTCCCGGATTTTACGGTCGATCAGATCCTCTTCAACAGTAATGGCTACCGAAGCTGTCTCATATGTACCGCTGCCGGTCCTGACCCTGGCCTCAACAGTGTATGTGCCCGGTTTTGAATATGGGATAAAGACATTTTTGCTGACCACTCCGCCGCCTGTTGTCCATGTAATATCTGTTCCGGGAACAGCATTCCCGTCCAGCACCGGATTCAGTGTAACCGGTTCGCCTGCGCTTACCCTTGTCTTATCCGGATTCAATCCCAGGGCAGGTTCTTTCTCTTCATTATCGAGATATATGGTTATTTCTGATTTATCCACTCCGAACGCAGCCTCATGGGCTTTGCCTTCTTTGTCGACAACAGTGACTTTATCCGGCATTCCTGCCCTGAGGTATCCTAAAAGCGTGAATGTAAACGAAAATTTCCCGGCAGGTGAAGTTGTGCCGCCCCAGTTGACGGCCTCAGCAACTGAATTGAACCTGACCGTAAGTCCTCCGATTTTGTCTGCATCTGACCCGCCTGACCCGCCTGATCCGTCTGCCCCATCCGAACCAGGGCCTTCCGACCCGGCCGCCCCGGCCGAGCCCTCCGACCCGCTTTTTACCGTCAGCGCCAACGTATAGCTCCTGTTAAGTTCATTGGCAAAAGCTCTCATTTCTTCTTTCTGGAATCTTTCTTTCTCCTCCTCCTCAAGCTTATCTATAACACGCCGCAGAATATTGTTCAGGAATCCGCTCAGATGTTCTTTGTGAAGGTCCCCGAGCCTTTTCTTCAAATCGGCGCTTACACCGGCATCGAACCCAAACGCCTGATTGCCTCCGCTCCTCTGCGCAACATATGCATAAGCTGTGCTCCTGCCTCCCGTATCGCTCCAGAACGCGCCGACATAATTATCAATATCCTGTTTTATAGCCTGTGTCGCCGCTTCCGCCCCTGATGAGTTTTTCGCCAACGCGTAGAAAGAATTGTACCAGTCGGCCGCGCCCCTGATCCTTATTGCGGTGTCTATGCCCGAACTGCGGCTGTAGTAAAGGTTATATGCATCTTCATAAATTTTTTCCTTACCTGCTATTGCCGCTTTAGCGAAATTAACGATAGTCTGGTTGATGACACTCACCCCGATAAAAGCTACCGAAAGACTCTTTATCCCAAGTTTCATGACGGCAGCCGCCATCGTGGCTTCGTATGCCTGAGCCCCAGCCGATTTGGCCTTTCCGGCAACTACATCCGCCAATATCTGTATAGCCGAAAATCCCAGCCCCATCTTTCCTGCCACATCATTCACTTTTGCCAGTCCCGGCACCTCGTAGATAATGTCGTTCACCATCGAAGCCGTCAGGCTGCCGATATCAAACCAGCTTTTCGCGGCCTGCCAGCCTGCCGCCGATGCCGATGCCGATGCCGATGCAGTCGATGCCGCCGATGCCGATGCCCCGGTGCCGTCAGCCATTATCTTGTTAATTTCAGACAAACTATATGAAACAGACGAAGACGGATACCAGAAATATGTCCTGGCAGCCGGGTGGTAATAGCTGCCGTCATCTTCTTCATATACAGCAAATGTAGAAAGATGGCTTGTCTTTATCCTTATGAAGCCATCATGCCTCTCCCATGGAACCTGGTCCCACGCTGCTGCAGCCTCGTTATAGTAAAGGGCGCCCGCCCTCTTTTCCCCGTCATGCCTGATGTCGACCGTCATCGCCTCCGGAAGCTCACTGAATGATCCAAGGCTTATGTCGTATGCAGAAACAAGATTCAGTCCTGATGGTGCCGGAAACGGATAAGCCGACTGTTCTTCCTCCCTGACAGCAAATACGGCCGGTTCAGAAAGCAGCATTTGAGGTATCGCGACGGTTATTGCCCCAGATGTGAATACCTGCGCCGATCCGGCGGGTTTCACCTCGGTATAAATCAGATGGTCTTTTGTCGAAATGCCCTTTGTTTTGGTGATTTCGGCAGTGCCTATTGAGGGCACGAATTCTTCCGGCTGAACGGCCATGGGCTTATAATCGCCAAAACCTTCGATATATACCGGCTCCGTGTCGGGCGGCTTCGGTTTTTTTACAAATCCGCCCCCGCCGGCATCATCCCGCACAAGCAGCACAGACGAAAAGGAATCGCTGACCTTTGCGTCAAACAGTGTAAACTCCCCGAACACAGGGAAACTGTTCAAGGCAACCGCAAGCGCCGTTACATATGCGGCAGCCGAAATAACGGCAGCCAAGGGCTTGTTGGCCTTTGTATACCATCCGAGTGAGGAGGCGGCTTCTATTCGGTTCCTCAAAATTTTTGTGATGATCAGATAAATGAGCGCACAAACAGCCATGGAAACCGCAAATATAAACAACACGGAAGCGAATGAGATGACCGCTGCCCCATGCTGAGATCTTGATATCAGAGTCCCTCCCGCCGGCGTGGAATTAAGGAATGCGGTCAGTCTGGCATGCAGCAGCAAAGTTGGGACAATAGACAGCCCTGCAGCAAGGATGGCGGAAGCAGCCTTAATAAGGCCCTTTCTCCATGCCGTTATAGCCAGGAAAACCAGCGCGATTATTGCCGGAATGTCAAACCAGTTCATCTTCCAGTTCATTTCCCGGTACCCTCCATATTTTAGTATTAAAGCACATTGCCTCGGCTTCTGCTGGCATGGATCATCCTGAATTCTCAG
This sequence comes from Eubacteriales bacterium, assembly GCA_028717405.1. GTDB lineage: Bacteria > Bacillota > Clostridia > JAQUNY01 > JAQUNY01 > JAQUNY01. Next base: position 2,959 of record JAQUNY010000062.1, on the reverse strand, counting down.
TCATGTTCGGCCAAATGGACGCAATATGCTCTGAAGTCTGAGGCAAAAAGATCATATTTACCGTAAACGGCAACCTTGCGCTCATCTCCGGGCAGCATGTCAAAATACTCGTCGGACAGCTTGATTTCGTCAGGCAGTCTGAAATGGACGGCGTGGGCATATGCGTTGCTTTTAATGACTGTAACGAAGCTTTTCCCGTCCGGCGACTTTTCAATCTTTGTGACCGACAGACAGCCGGATGGCAGTGCACCGGCCACATCCGAATTTTTACCCGCAGTGCCGCCTGCTCCCGCAGCTCCAGTCATTTCAAATTCGCGGTATGTGACCTTCCTGAGAACGGCCAGAGGCACCTTTCCTGACTCGCCTTCTTCGCCGCAAACTCTCGCGAAAAACAGGCCTTTGACGGGATCATGCCCCTTCTGTTCAAACGTGTGTATCACTTTTCTTGAATGAGGCTCCAGCGTTGCCTTTATTACTTCACTGTCCCTGACTGAGCCATCAAAAGAAACATATCCGAATTCTATGTCGAGTTCCGTTTTTTGAGGTGCTTCGTTGATCGCAGTTATTTCGACAGGGTCGTTGCTATTCAAGCCTTTGTCATCGCTGCCGACCTCGCTGCTAACCTCGCCGCCGGTCTCGCTAACAGTCTCGCTGACAGCCTCACCACCAGCCTCGCCGCAAGCCTCACACTTAGCTTCCCTTAGAATCAGCTTGACATGGGCAAGCGCCCTCTTAACGAAATAATATGATATTTTTCTGACAAGGTAGTAGTCTATGATCGTCCACCCGGTTTCGCCCCAGCAATCGTTATACATCCAGAAGAGGCCGCCCGAGCACTCAGGCCAAGTCCTGAAAGCCTCCAGTGAATAATTGTACATAAGCCCCTGGCAAAGCCCTGCATAAAGTAGATATTTGTTAATGTCAATGCGACGGTCTCCGGCGTTTGCGGCAGCGCAGCTGTTTTGGGCTTTGTCCGTACTGCCGCTCTCAAAAATGACATCGCCGTAGTGATGCGCAATACCCGCAAGCACTGTATCTTTCTCAAAGGTATTATTATGATGCTGCCAGACCTTGCCTTGTATCTCAAAGGGCGCACCGTCAAGGTATTTGAGCACAGACTGCTTTTTGAGCGGCCCAACATAGCCGTATTCGGACACAAATTTTGCACATGCCTTATCATACTCTTCTGGCCTTATTCTTTTCATCATATCGGGATTCATCATGCAATCTCCCCAATGATGCCTGTCCCCGACCTCTTTGGAGTTCGGATCGTTACCTCCGTATGGAGATGAGTTCCAGTAAGGTATCTGCGGGCAGTTTTTTTCGACATAAGCAGGTGCAATGGAGTCATATATCTTTGCGCCGAAATACCCGGCCTTTCCGGGAGCACTCTTTCTCTTGTAATAAAACATCTGATTTTCGTTGTTGCCGCACCAGAGTGCAATCGAAGGATGATTTCTGAGCCTCTTCGTCTGATAATCAATTTCCTTTTCTACTTCACTCATGAACCACGGGCAGTCATCCGGGTATTCGGCACAGCCGAACATCATATCGTGCCACACCAGTATCCCGTACCTGTCGCACATATCATAGAAGATATCCCTCTCGTAGAGGCCGCCGCCCCATATCCTGAGCATATTGAAGCCGGCCTCCGCTGCTTCGCGGATCAGGCATGTATATTTTCCGTCTGTCACTCTGGCATAAAGTGAATCCGCGGGAATCCAGTTGGCACCCTTGCAGAAAGCACGAACGCCGTTCACAGTAACGGCAAACAGCCTTTCTCCTTTATTGGCAGCTTCAGACTGGTCGATTCTTATGGACCTTATCCCGTATTTGAAAGCCGGGTATGTAATTATATACGATTGCCGCTGTTGCTGTGGCAAGACAGGGGACGGTTCTGTGTCTTGCGTCCGGCGACTCTGCTGTGACTGCTGCTGAGACTGCTGCTGCGGCAAGACAGGGGACGGTTCTGTGTCTTGCGTCCGGCGACTCTGTTGTTGCTGTGAATGTGGCTGTGAATGTGGCTGTGGCTGCTGTAAATATATAACACCCGTACTCTGTACCTGTTTTTGCACTTTATCACTTCCGGGCATAACCTCAGCCGGATTTTGGCCTGTGTCGGATTTTTCAGCCTCTCCCGCTTCACCGTTTCCGGGCATTACTTCGGCCGAGACCCTGATTTCATAGAGCGGCTGTTCACCCATGCCATTAGGCCACCAGAGCTGCGCATCGTCTATTATGGCGCTGAGCTTCACAAAATTGACGCCTGACCTCAGCACACATCCAACGGATCCCCTGGAGACTAAGCCAGGCGACGCAGATAAGACAGGGGACGGTTCTGTGTCCTGTCCCACGGCAACGCCCTCAAGACAAGGGACGGTTCTGTGTCCCAAGTGTCCAAGTGTGCTATGTTCCGGATGTCCAATTTCAGAGTGCTCCAGGTTTCCAGGTTCGGTGTGCCCTGAGTCTCTGAGTTCAGCGCGCCCCGAGTCTCCAGACCGAGACACAGAACCGTCCCCTGTCTCCTTTTTGTGAGACACAGAACCGTCCCCTGTCTTGCCCCCTGTCTCACCTGTCTCCCTCTCGGGCAACGCAATTTCAGCCATAATTTCACAGCCGATAGTTGCCATGGGGTCGAAATTTTCTATCTCAACAGTGAAATCAAGCTTTGCCTGTTTACCCATCATTTCAGCCAGGATTTTAACATCCCTTATGGCCGCGCGCCTGTACGCCTCTATTCGGACACTCCCGTTAATACAGCATGTGGCCACCCTGGGCGCCCAGTCCCATCCATAGTTATACTGCGGCTTCCTGAGAAATACCCTTCGGCGGTCGCCTCTGCCAGGCCTTTTTTTCTCCTCTGTCGCGGCGTGATATTTTATCGCTTCCTGCTGCTCAACCCGCTCTACTCCTGTCGTCAGCCTTACTAAAATCGCATTCTCTCCTTCTCTTAAAAATC
>JAQUNY010000061.1 GCA_028717405.1 Eubacteriales bacterium | reverse complement strand
GCGCAGAAGACTGCTTCGGCGTCATCCGCAGCTGCAGCATCAAAAAGCGAAGCAGCAACAGCAGGCCTTGCAGAAGATACTTCCGATAGTTCTTCATTGGAAAGTGATGAAAGTATCATTGTCAACCTAGATACAGTTAAGCAGGAAGATACTTTCGATATGGGGGGCAAAACAATAATACTGTCGACCCGCCAGGCTAGTGTAGATTATTTTACGGAAGCATCCACACCCGTTTTTAACGCAAGGATGCATGCCGCAGAGAAAAAATACAATTGCAAATTTGAAATCAAGCAGATGTATGACGACACAACTTATAATAACCTGATAAAATCTAATGCATTAGCTGGTACAAAATATGCCGATATATCTTTTACATCTACTGGCACAGTATTCCCTGAATGGGTTAAACTGGGGCTTGTAGTTCCTATTGATGATTATATTGATTTTAATTTACCGATAATGCAGGCATTTAAAAGGATGTCAAATGGTCTACTGTTTAAAGGTAAACATTATGCTTACATCAGTAACCTGTTGGATGTTCATGCAGCTCCAGGAGTCATGTTCAACAGAGATATCATAGAAAGAGAGGGACAGCCTGATATCCTGGATCTGATTGAAAACCAGCAATGGACATGGCAGGCTCTTCTGGATATTGCTCAAAATTGCACTAAAGATATTAACGGTGACGGTATAATCGATCAATGGGGAATAGTAACCAACGATTATTCACGTTATATTACTGGAGTAATGGCTTCTAATGGTGTGCAGGCGGTTGTAGATGGCCAATATACACTTAATACCGGTCCTGCATTAAGAGCTATACAATTTGCCGTCGACCTTTGCCTGAATTATAAAGTATGCAAAATCGATAACAGCGCCTGGAATACAAAATTATACCCCTCAGGGAATGCTGCAATGTTCTGGGCATGGCGCATGTTTGGCAGTAACAGGTCATTCATAACATCCGGCCTTCGTTCTTCCATAGCTCCGGATCCGATGGGACCTGATGTCAATGTATATCAGCAGTATGGCTTAAATGATATATTTGTTATACTTTCGTCATGTGAATGGCCAAAGGAAGTTGCAGTCATCTTTAATGAAATTAACATGACATGGGATGAAAACGGCAATCCAGGCCCTGAAATAATGCAGAATGCTAAGTATAGGCTTGAAAAAGACGGTATACCTATTTATAAGACTCTGGCAGACAATATGGCATATGATGAAAGAGAATATAATGTATCCTGGCTGGTTCCCGGAACCAATCATTACCAGGTCTTGTTCACATACGGGTATCCCAATGTAATGACCATCGTAGGGAATAATATAGCTAAAACAGTATTGACCGGACAACAAAGTGTTTCACAAGCAGTTACTGCTGCAGAAAGTAAAATCATGGATATAGTAAATAATTACAATTAATTCTGAAGTTGTCAGAAACTGATAGTAAAACATTACTGTTATATTATGACAGAAAAGCGATACACTGAATTTCATTATCCAGCGCAGATTGGAGTAAATTCGTTCTTTTAATGGTTAACGATTTTATCCGGTTATTTGCAGTTGATATGCTCCCAAAGTTTCCGCTATACTTAAGAAGCGAAGAGCTTCCCTGCTCACTTCTTAAGCAGGATTGTTTATAGGTGGGTGTGTGCTTGTATAAATGAAGATTTGCTAAAAAATTAGGGAAGGACGTGTGTGAGATGAAATATTTGAAGAATGTCGTGACTTAACAGCATGACACGAGGAAATGCACTAACTGCGGCATGTGTATGGACGTATGCCCGCATGGGGTATTTGAGACGGTTAATGGAAAGGTTGGAATTACTGACCGTGATTTATGCATGGAATGCGGGGCTTGTGCCAGGAACTGCCCCTTTGGGGCAATCAGGGTGGAACAGGGAGTAGGATGCGCGGCGGCCATCCTTATTGGGTTGCTGACAGGGACCGAACCAAGCTGCGGTTGAGTTTAACAAGTTGTGGGTCATTTCAAAGAAATGCCTTAACCAAACCATATTAAGGAGGATGCTGCATATGTTGAATTTTGCGATTGCCGGTGTTGGCGGGTTGGGGAAAGTCCACCTGTTTAACATGATACAGCTTGAAAAAATCAGGGACGATATCAAATTGACTGCCTTATGTGATATTGAGGAAAAGAGGATATATGAAGGCACAACGACGAACCTGAATGAACGGCTGGCTAAAATCGATTTAAATCAATACAGAATTTACACTGATGTAAACGAAATGCTGAATAATGAAAAGCTTGATTTCATAATAACAGCATTGCCGACATATCTTCACGACAAGGTTGCGATATCCGCACTTGAGAAAGGCGTGCATGTATTTTCGGAAAAACCGATGGCCCTGTCCCTTGAAAAGTGCGCAAATATGATAAACGCTGCAAAACACGCCGGAAAAAAGTTAATGATCGGTCAGTGCCTGAGATATTCCAAAAAATATATCAAACTCAGGGATTACGCGTTGAACAATGAATTGGGCAAAATCATTAAAGCCCATTTTTACAGGTACAGCCATACACCTGCATGGTCTTGGCAGAACTGGATGCTGGATGAAGCAAAAAGCGGAGGGGCTGCACTAGATATGCATGTACATGATACGGACTTTATAAACTGGGTATTCGGCAAACCTGTTTCCGTGCAATCAATGGCTACTAACATCAAGACAGGATTCGATTCGATAACCACAATTTATGATTATGGACAGCATAAATTCTCAGCAATAGGTGACTGGTCGCTGCCCGGGGCTTACCCTTTCACACCGGGATTCCTGGCAGGCTTCGAACACGGCGCGCTTGAACTCAAAGGGTCGGCTTTGACCTTGTATACGGAAAAAGAAGGCGCTTCAGAATTGAAAATTGAAAATGAAAATCAATACAGAGATGAAATAATCGACTTTATCAGTTGTATACAAGAAGGAAGGGACAGTCTTGTAAATACCCCGGAAAGTTGTATGCAGACCATAGAGATAGCACTGGCCGAGAAAGAGTCTGCCCAGACCGGGCAAAAAATATATTTATAGGGAAAAGCGTCCTCCGAATGCCCGGGTAAAATAGATCGGTAGTTTTATCAGGCAGCTTTCATGGTTGCAACTATAATATGCATAAGGAGTGAGTGTATGTATAATAATACCATAGGAGTCATATATCCATTAAAAAAATTGCTTGTCAATGGGGCAGAACAGTTAGTCGATCTCGGAGTTGAAACAGTACAGATAGTCAATTGGGAAAACGATCTTTTGACCAGGGAAAATGCCTTGAAAGCGTTAGAAATACTATCCGGGAAAGTCAGGATCACTTCATTTTGGGCAGGATGGAGCGGTCCAAAAGTATGGGATCATATTGACGGCCCGCTAACGTTGGGTATCGTGCCGGAAGTATTCCGTTATCAGAGAATGCAGGAACTCATCCGCGGAGCGGAGTTCGCTGCCTGGCTGGGTGTCAGGGATATGGCCACACATGCCGGGTTCATTCCGGAGTCGCCGTCTTATCCCGAATACCGGGGTATTTTGAATGCAGTAAAAAATATTGCCGGATATTGCAAAGCGAAAGGCATATATTTCAATTTTGAAACAGGCCAGGAAACCCCTGTAACGCTAATGAGGCTTATAACCGATACGGGTATGGACAACCTGGGAATTAACCTTGACCCGGCAAATCTTATACTTTACGGGCGTGGCAATCCTGTGGATGCCCTTGATATTTTCAAAGAGAAAATAAGAGGTGTTCATGTAAAAGACGGTGATTATACAACTGACTTCCATAAAAACGGGAAAGAAAGAGTCGTCGGAGAAGGGTCTGTCAATTTTCCGGTTTTCCTCCCCAAACTGCTTAAGCAGGGATACACCGGCGATTTGTATATTGAACGTGAGACAAGTGGTGAGCAGCAGCTGATAGATATCAGGAAAACAATTACATATCTGAGAGATATGATGGCATGTGTATGAAAAGATGGATGTGACCGCCTGTATAAGCTTTATGGGGTTGCGTGCCCTGCGGATCGCCACATCATATTTTCTTTTGCCACCATATTGATGTGGTGGAAAAGGCTGTGCTAAGTGGTGAACGGTCAGAAACCAGGATTAACGATGCTTGTCGGAGAGTACTTGAAATGAAGGGAAAAATCGGTTTGTTTTCGGAAGGGTATAAGTGTTGCGGAGGAGGCATACGGGAAGAACAACTGGAATGCACAAATAAAGTAAATAAGGAAATCGCAAAGAACAATATCACATTAGTAACAAACCAAAATAAGATGATACCATTGGATAAAAATAAGATAAAAAAAGGAAGAAAAAATGAATAGAATAACCACAGAAATCAATATTGGCGGGATTGAGCTCTTCAGACTGCTGCAAATCAGTGATACTCATTTGACGCTCGCCGATGGGAGGGAAATCCAGCGAAAACTTGATCTTGCTGCAAAAAGATATCCTTCTTTCAGCACTGCCGAAAATGATTTGCGAGAAGCCGAGAATATTGCTAAAGAGACAGGGGCTATAATGGTTCATACAGGTGATATTATCGACTTTGTATCGTACGCGAATCTTGAACGTGTTAAGAAGTTTGTCGACAAAACCGACTGTTTTGTTGCAGCCGGGAACCATGAGTTCAGTCTTTTTGTTGGAGAAGCATTTGAAGATGCCGAATATAGAAATCAAAGTCTTGAAAGAGTGCAGGAAGCATTTAGAAATGATATCCGTTTTTCATCTAAAAAGGTCAATGGGGTAAATCTGATAGCAATTGACAATTCATATTATCGTTTTGAGCCATTTCAGCTTCAGGCTTTAAAGGCTGAAGCAAGTTTGAATATGCCTATTATTTTACTGTTTCACACACCACTATATGAACCGGATCTCTATAAAAAAAAGATGATGCGTGCCGACTGCGCTTACCTTGTTTCAACCCCTACAGAGCTTATGACTGCATACACAGATAATCAGTTTAAACAGCAATTGGCAGATGAAATCACACTGGAAGCAACCGAATACATTAAACAAGAACCGCTTATTAAAGCCATTTTTTGCGGACATTTACATTTTGATTATGAAGGAAAAGTTACAGACTGCCTTCCCCAATATGTTACCGGAAAAAATACTGCTCGTGAAATAATAATTAAATAAACTGTAGGGAATATAAAATTTGAAAAGGAGAATGAATATTATGAAAGCATGTGTCAGCGCGTATAGTTTTTACCCGGCGTACCGCAGAAATGAAATCCAGTTCATGGACATTATTCCGAAGGCAAAGCAGATAGGCTTTAACGCAATAGAGTTTATCGACCTGCCTGTACCTGATGGCGGTGACATAATGGAGGTTGCGCTAAAAATTGCTGCCCGTTGCAAAGAGTTTGATGTCAAAATTGTGCAATATTCTCCCCACGCTGACTTCCTGCTCGGAAGCAACAAAGATCCGTGGGCTGAAGCTGAAAGGATAAAGAAGCAGATAGATGTTGCTGAAGTTCTGGGAGCATTTGGTGTCCGTCACGACCATGCATGGCGTTTTGAGGATCCAAGGCGCAGGAATTACATGGACGCTCTTAAGGTCATCGCTGCACCGATCCGTTCGGTTGCCGAGTATGGCGCTTCAAAAGGCATCCGAACCATGAGCGAGAACCATGGCCGTATGTTCCAGAGCGGAAAAGTAATGGAAGAACTGGTCCGGGTGGTTGATCATGATAATTATGGCATACTTGTTGACATAGGCAACAATATCTGTGTGGATGACGACCCATTGAAAGGTGTTGCCATAATGGCACCTTATTGCATGCATGTTCACGCCAAGGACTTTTTTATAAGACCGGGGCATTATCCGAATCCGGGAGAAGGCTGGGGGCGTTCTCTGCATGGCAATTATTACAGGGGGACTATATTTGGGCAGGGTGTTCTTAATATGCCGCAAACTTTCAGGATACTTACGGAAGCGAAATATGACGGTTATGTATCGCTTGAATTCGAAGGTAAAGAATATACCTTCTTCGCGATAGAGGTTGCTTATAAAAACCTTACACTGTATATGGAACAGGAAGAAGCGATCAGCGATCCCGAAATATTTAAGAAACTACAGGAGTTGAAAATATAGGAGGCATTTTATTATGCAACATATAAACATACCCAAAGAAGATTTTTTCGAGACGCAGGTGACCCGGAAATCGAACTTGCGGATGTAATCCGGTATATAAAAAATACTATGGGAGAATGTAATGAAACAAAAAAAGCAGGTTGCCAGGGAATACTGCAACTCATTGGAAAAAGTCACCCCCGAAAGTGCGGGGATACCTTCCAAAGCCGTGACAGCATTTATAACAAGATTAAAGGATAAAAATCTTTGCCTTCACAGCTTCATAATGATCCGGCACGGAAAGATATTGGCTGAAGGATATTACAAGCCGCTGTCACCGGATATCCTCCATCGGATGTATTCCACGAGCAAAAGCTTTCTCTCTGTCGGAGTCGGGATCCTGGCCGGTGAAGGAAAAATATCCCTTGACGACAGGATAACCCAATATTTTCCTGATAAAACGAAGGGCATAAACATACATCCCTGGCTGGAGCAGACTACGATAAGAGATATGCTGCGCATGGCTGACAGCCATGGCGGACCAACTTATAATTACGACGATCCGGATTTTATTGCGACGTATTTTGAAAAACCTCCGAATCATATACCGGGGAAAATATTCAATTATAACACAGCCTGTACTACAACTCTTACTGCTATGGCCGAGAGGGTTGCAGGGATGCCGCTGATGGATTATCTGAGGCCGCGCCTCTTTGACCCGACAGGCTTTTCGAAGGATGCCTGGTGCATAAAGACGCCCTGCGGCTATTCGGCTTTTGGCACAGGTGTTATGTGTACATCAAAGGATCTGGCCAGATTTGCGCTGGTTTGCATGAATAAAGGCAGGTGGGATGGGAAGCAGCTCATACCTGAGGATTACATTTCGGCGGCCACATCAAAGCAGATAGACAACAGCACGGCAAGCGATGATCCTGAGCAATCCTTCGGTTATGGCTACCAGTTCTGGATGACAAGGCACGGAGGATTTGCATGCCTGGGCATGGGGGGACAGATTGCCATTTGCCTCCCTGATCAGGATTTTATCCTTGTGACTACCGCAGATGAGCAGATATACAAATCCGGGCACTCTATTATCTATGATGCTTTATGGGATTGTATTTTCCCGTCCCTGATATCCGGGGAGGGGAAACTGACTCCTGACAAAGAAGCACAAACCAGGCTTGAGGAAAGACTGAAAAATCTTGTTATGCAGCTTGCCGGAGGGATCGAAGGCGACAGTGCTGCCGCCTGCCTGTCTGAAAAGGCGCAAAACCATACGGGAATTGAATATGCAATGAACGATAACAATGCCCGTATCAGCCGCGTAAAATTTGAGTTTGAGGCCGGTGAAGGAAGATTTATCTATACAAACCGGACAGGGGATCATATCCTGAAATTCGGTTTTGGCAGACATGTGCAGCAGGAATTCCCGGAGACACATTATTTCGGCAGGATACTCGGAACGCCTTCAGGCAAAGGATATAATACATATGGCTCCGGAGTGTGGATCGGAGACAATGACCTTCTGCTGAATTTTTTTGCTGCAGATGATTATTTCGGCACGCTGAGAGTGCATGTTGTGTTCGGAGAAAACGATATTACCCTATATATGAGGAAAGTAGCCCAGTGGTTCATGAACGAATATCAGGGATTTATGAGCGGCGTCCGCAAATAAGAGAGACATAGGGACATAGGGAGATAGGGGCAAAGGGGCAGAGGGACAAAGGGGGAGTATTTGATTGGGTACTGTAACCTTAAAGGATCTGGCAAAGGAGCTTAACCTTTCGGTCAACACCGTATCGAGGGCTTTGAGAGATATGCCTGATATTGGCAGGGAAACGAAGGAAATTGTGAGGAAAGCTGCTGAAAGCATGAACTACAGGATCAATTTAAATGCGGCTGCCCTGAGAACCAACCGTTCAAAGACGATCGGAGCCATTGTATCCGACATCAGCAATCCGGTTTTTGCGGGAATGATAAAGGGAATATCTGTCAAATGCAGGGAAGCGGGCTACACCATGCTGCTTGCCAATACAAGCGAGAATTATGAAGAAGAGCTTGAAGCTGTGAGGAGCATGCTCCAGCACAAAGTGGACGGTATAATACTTTTCCCGTCTATGAAGGGCAAGGGCCCTGTTCAGGAGCTGCTGGCAAAAAAGATACCTTTTATACTTGTGGGAAGGTATTTTTCCGAGATAAGTACCAATGTAGTTGTAAATGATGATGTACTTGGCGGGAATATCGCGGCTGAACACCTTTTTGGCAGGGGACACAGCAGCTTCCTGTATATTGCCGGTGATCTTCAGATATCCTCGTCCAGAGAAAGGCTGGAGGGCTTCAGGCAGTTCCTTGCAACCAGAGGACTGGGGCCGGGATGTGTCAGGGTATGCGAAACCGACGCCACATGGCGGGGCGGGTATACAG
>JAQUNY010000060.1 GCA_028717405.1 Eubacteriales bacterium | reverse complement strand
GCATAATGGACAGACCGGTACTCCATAGGCCCAGTTCCTTTTTCACTCCGGCAACAGTCCGTCAATGGCCTGGCGTCAATTTCTCAAACATCCCGCGGGTACTGCGAAAACGCCGTCAGGCCTTCTGTATGCATATTGGCCGCCATAAACTACCATTAAAAATTCAGGTTTTCTCATATGTGCCGTATCGACGCGATCTCTTAATTTAAGTAAATTTGCAGCCGCTTCATCTATTTTATTTCCGCCGACTTTAACTTCAACGGCAGCCCATCTTCCGTCATCCAATTTCAAAATGCAATCAGCTTCCAAACCAGTATTGTCCTGATAATGGTACACTTCACCATTTAAAGGTTCAAGATAAATCCGTAAATCACGTATTACCATGGATTCAAAGAAAAACCCGAATGTCTCCATGTCTTCTGATAATTCTTTTGCGCCCGCGCCTAATGCAACCACAGCAATTGAAGGGTCTGTAAACTGCTTCTTCGCCTTTGTTCTGATTTTGCTTGCACTTCGCAATTTCGGAGTCCATGCTTCAACGTTTTCGATTATAAATAATTTTTCAAAAGCACTGATATATGAACCCAGTGTTTTTATATCTACTCCTTCGCCCGCATTTTCCAGGTCTTTTACCATCGTTTGATAGTCTGTCAAAGTTGAAATACCTCTGGCATAAGATTTTAAGATTGCTTTTGCTCTGTTTGTATTTCTTTTAATACCATCGACATCTGTAATATCTGTATTAATAAGCCCTTCATAATAATCTCTTATGTAAGCGGAAATACCGGATTTAGGCGATGTTAGTATACCGGGCCATCCGCCTCTGCATACCAGGTCGATTTGATTGGATATGGTTAATCCGCATCCGCCTTTGACATGATAATCGGGATTGTTGAAAAGTTCAGAAACCGATACTTCCCCTGAAGAGTCTTTCGATTCAAACAGCGACAAAGGCCTCATTTTAATTTTAGCGATACGGCCTGCTCCTGAATGTCTTGTATTGTCTTCTGCCGGTTTTGCAGATCCTGTCAGCATATACAAGCCGGGGACGCCCGGATGATCATCAATATCCAGCCGGATAAAGTCCCATAATTCAGGTATCTTCTGCCATTCATCAAATAGAACCGGTTTGTCTCCATATAGTAAATCTTCTTTACTTGTTGTCGCATATATTTTGTATCTGTTATAAACAATTGGATCCTGCAGTTTGATTATTGTCTTTGCATACAAAGAAGCTGTTGTAGATTTACCGCACCATTTCGGGCCTTCTATTTGAACAGCGCCAATGTATGATAATTTGTTTTTAATAGTTTTTTCAATTAGCCTGGGTAAATACATATATGGCTCCTCATAATTTGATATTGGACATCAATTACTAATAATGTTAACATTTCATTCCCAATTTTGCAACAACTTTATTCCTAATTTTGTAACAGTTTCATTCCCAATATTGTAACAACTTTATTCCCAGTTTTGTAACGCTTTCGCTTCTTGTTTTGCAACAGTTTCATTCCCAGTTTTACAACGCTTCATTTTCGATTATAAATAATATTCCGTATATTGACAGCAATTTCGCCTTTACCATTATTCTACACTATCATAGTCTTTCCCGTTATAATTATTGCCACAATATTTCCCATCTGGCATTTATTGACATCACACATCACAGACTACCCCCTCTCCCCTTTTGCACAGTCAGTATTGAATTTTAATACTGCTTACCCGGTATCGAAGATCAGCTTCTGGTCATACTTAAACAGATATAGCCCTTTGAGCAGCAATCTGACCAGTTCCTTCTGTATCGGTATGTGGTTCTTGATGCGCCTCAGCTTGAACAACTGAAACAGGTTTCCTGCAATAAATATCAGCCACAATATCACTTCCACAGCGTTTCCACCATGCACGAAATAGTGTTCAAGGGCTGCTTCCTGTTTCATGTTATTGAAAATACAATGGTGAGTAGGCCGATGAATTTCTCCATCAGCCTCTCGCAAAACGGTGCGTGAGCCTCTCAACTCACACCGCTTCCATTAGGCAAAGGTAATGGATGTAATTGCGCAGTGTCTGTTCATTGCCGGGGAGAGAGACCTCTTCGCTGTTCTCGATGAACTTTTCAATAAGGACGTCATAAACCGAGCTTACACAATAATTGCCGTCTTTGTTGTTTTTGATGATCTCGATTATTGCGGAGCGGTAAGGCTCATGATCGAATGCCTTGTCCTTTAAAAGGTTCTGATTGGGCGTTTCCGGTACGGAGTCCATTTGGTAGTACTTTCGTATGGTTGGCTGGGATGGCGGCTTACGACCCTGTTCCTCATAATACTTGAGGATTTCGTTGATGGAATAGCCGCGAAGCTTTAAGTCCTGTATTTCCTGCATTTGTTTTTCTTTCAGCATCTTTGACGCCCCCTTTTATATGCTGTTTGACTACAGTATATAAATTTGAGGGTAAGATGCCATCCTCCGACCGATTTACTTGCCACACGCTGAAAGAAAAATCTGCTTACTGTCCGGGAAAAATTCTGCTTACCGCGTCAAGAAAAAAGTGCTTACTGTTGGGGGGTGCGGACGTTTTCTTGGACAACTTAGGCAGCTAAACCAAGACTTCGCCTATACTCCAACGGACTCATCCCACCTAATGATAACTTAATCCTTCTCTCATTATACCAAACCATGTAATCATCAAGTACATTTATGAACTTATCTATACTGACCCCTATCCATGATCTGTCGTAAAACATTTCGTTCTTAAGTCTGCCGAAGAACCCCTCACAGGCGGCATTGTCAGGAGTACAGGCCTTCTTGGACATTGACCGCCTTAGACCTTTAATTTCCATTCGTGATAACCAACCCGGCCAGCGGTAATGACACCCTCGATCTGAATGCACCAGCGGCTTTTCTCCTTCTTTGAGTGTCTCTATTGCCCGATCAAGCATACTGTTGACCAAATCAGCATCAGGGCTCGTGCTTATGGACCAGCTCGTAATTAGTCCGTCAAAACAGTCAATAATGGGAGAAAGGTATATCTTGCCTGCCGGAATAGCAAACTCAGTTATATCTGTCAACCATTTGGTGTTTGGTGATTCAGCCTGAAAATCGCGCTCAATCAGATTATCTGCTCCAGGCATCGCCTCGCCTTTATATGAGCTGTATTTTCGCTTCTTCTTCCCAATAACTATAAGGTTTGATCCCTGCATTACCCGCCGCACAACTTTTTCCGAGATGCGTATTCCTTCTTTCCTAAGCAGGACCTGAATGCGGCGGTATCCATACCGACCACTATTCTCCGTAAAGAGTTTTTCGATACGGGTTCTTATTTCTTCATGCTTATATGGCATTAAAGCATTCCTGCGATGGTAGAAGTAGTTGCTTCGGGCTATTTTCAAGGAGCTAAGCAATTCTTTTAAAGGTATTTATCCCTCAGGGCGTCGGTCAGAATCGTCTTCTCTTTGTTTGTCAGGTTTTTCGGATCGACGCCCGGGTCTTTTTTTATTAGTTCTGCCGCTCCTTCCCAAATGGCTGTTTCCATCTTAAACCTTTTAATCTGCCGTTTTAGTGTCTCGATTTCTGATAAAAGGGCTTCCCTTTCCTCAGGCAATGTTTTGTCATCTTCTTTAGACATTGAAAAGTTGGTCTCCTTGCCGAGCAGTTCATATTTCCAGCCATATATTGCTTCCCGTTTGATTCCATATTTTTGAGCAACATCCTTTGCACTGCCGTTTCTGGCACATAGCGCAATCACGGCTTCCAACTTCTGCTCCTTAGTATATACTATACCTCCAACTCTTTTTTTGCGAGTTCCAGGCGCCAAAACATTACACCAGCTCATCAGCATTTGTCTTGATGGATAACCTAATGTTCTTACAGTCCTCGACAGATTTCGGCCATTTTCAAAATAATGTTCCACGGCAACTTTTTTCTGTTCTGACGAGTATTTGGAACACCTTGTACCCCGTTCCCACACAACTCCGGTTTCCTGTTCATTCAAATAATCTCTATACCAATTCTTCAGAGATCTGAAATTGGGGTACCCCAGTTCACGCACTACATCCGTAGCGTTTCTGTCATATTTGATGAATAGCTCAATTGCTTTAATACGTTCTTCTCTTGAATACATCCGGACATCCTCCTGTCTTTTTAATAATTAGTCCAGGATTTTGTCCGCACCCCCGTGGCTGAAAAATCAGCTTACCACCCACAAGCACAGACCTTTAAGCAGACAAGGCAGCGGTGGTGCAGGCAGTAAGGGTGGGTGGTAGGATGCCACTGACGCTCAATGACTGCTCACTTCTCACCCGGCAGCAGATCCTTTGAGCAAACCAAGGCAGCGCTGATGCAGGCTGTAAAGTAGGATCGGCTGGATTGCCAAGTAGCATAATTAAAGTAATTCACCAATTTTTTGAAGTAATTCCCTCGCATGTAATCCCCTATTTTTTGTTAAATTCTAACAGAAGGTTTGAGGGAAGAAAAGTCTGAATTTGATACAATTATGAAAACATCTCAAAAGTGCTTAAAATCCGGCGTTTGAGAAAATCAAGGCTGACCTTTGCCTCATTGATCATTTTAATGTTTCTTCATCCACAGAGAACATATATGCAAATCGGTATTGCCCTTCATGAGGGCGGCCGTTTGTATAGACCTCTGCGTGCCAATAGGCGTGCGGATACGGGATCTTGATATCATCAGAGAGTATTTTATCCCGCGTGGAATAATAGGCCGATCCAAGTGATCCATCATATTTATCGGTTAAATACACGGCATATGCAGCGCTTTCTGTCGGCACATCGTAGAAATCGTAACCTTCCGGTACAGGTGTATCTGCCTGGAAAAATCGTCCCGCAAGGAAGTGGTTTTCAGTGTCGACCTTATGCCCGTTATGGTGCATCATCGAACAATAATCTGCTATCTCTGTTCCACATTCAACCGCTAACGCATCCAAAGCCGGCATATATTCTGCGCTGCGTTTCCATAGAGCGTCCCAATCCTCGCCGGTACGCCATGCATCAATGCCGATAAACCGTACCTTGCCTAATTTGATGTATTTAAAACTTTCTTGTACTAATTTGTCATTTTCCATTATTTTTCCTCCTCCGTCTTTTTAATGCCGGCATTCAACACTTTTACAATCTCGTCCGTCACATCGGCAAACTCCCGGATTTTCGCTGCGATTCTACTGCGCCGCTCCTTGTCCTGCAAGCCTTCAAGTGTTACATTGAATCCACCGCCGAGGGCTTCCAGGTCAGTACCGTTGTCTTTGTTCCACATAGCGCCTATACGTTTGTATAGCCGCTTGATTTCTTTTAAAAAGGTCATTTCAGGGTTAAGTTCCTGCGCCTTATCCAAAAATCCGTAGCAGCAGCTTCCATTGGTGGCAAGCACGCAGACAAAATTAGTATACATTCCCCATCCGTCAAATTCTTCATGTTTCATACCGTTATAATACCCGTTTTCAATATTAGCCGCCCATGCACGGAAGGCTTCTGCTCCGAAATAATGGTCATCTGTTTGCGTAATCAATATTTTGGGCAGGCATGCAATGGCATCACGATAAATCTGTTTTAAATCCTTCTGCTCCTTTTTCTCACCAACGAAAATCCAGCCGCTGTTTTTACCATCTCCCTTAAAATACAGGGCTTTTTCGAGGTTTATACGCTGCGGCTCGTTATTGTCACCTGAAATATATAATAACACCTGCCCGTTTTCTTCATACCCGACAAAAACGCCGACTATATTTGCCCCGGCTTCATTACTGTTCTGCCAAACGATTACAGGTATTCCCTTGTCGATATAGCTCAACACTGTTTGCAGGTACATTTCTTTATTTTTTCGCAATATATTCCCTGAAATAAAACTGCTTGCGTAACCGCATTTTTCAAAAATATCTTCTGCAAATGTAATATCTACTTTGTCTATATAATAACAGCTGCGGGCATCGCCGCTGTAGTTCCCGCTTTTAGGATAATGCTGCGTAAATACATCACCCGTCAGTCCTGCGAAAAACCAATAGTTATAGTCCGGTTCGCCGATGCATTCCATCACATATTTTGCACAAGCATTGAACCAGTAATTTTCACCGTGTTCGCTGGTAACGAGCCGATGTATCGTGGGGATAATATTGTTGCTCTGCTTGGTAATCATGACAAGTCCTTCTTTTCTGATTTTATTTTTGGGGGTGTATGCAAGTTGCGATACCAGGATTTTTCGGAAGTATTTCATTCCTTGCCCGTTTGAACCAATAATGATAGGTTGGGCTTTTTCCTGATTCAAATCAAGCGTCATATATGGGAAGTTAACACTGCAATAACGTATTTCATTGTTGATGAACACTGCAAAATGCTTCGCACCGATAATCCATGTTAAACGGTTATATTCGCCGATTTTAACCGCGCCACGTCCCGGAAAGTTATAATAATCATTGAATATCGGTTGGTGGAATTGCAAAGCTTCTCCGGGAGATACCGTCCAGTTGTTCATATTTATACCGAACCTATGACTCAATTCGTTACCATGATATAAAATGATACTGCCTTCAGTGGCGCCGAATCCGAAACGTGCGCCATCACCGATCCGGAACTCCACATCAATCCGAAACGGGAGTTTGACTTCTACATTCGTGTTCAACACCCTTGTGCTGATCCAGCCTGTATATTCAACCTCGCCGTTTTCCATAACGCGATAATGAGGATTATTGATGGGTGTTAGTTTGTCCAGCGACACATCAACTTCCCATAAAACCGGGTTTGCAGCTTCTATTTCCGCGATGGTAATATCAGTTATCTCTTTCGGCGGGTCGAACAACGCAGGATCTGCCAACCGTTTTTTTACCGGAATATATAAAGAAACCAGCTCACGCTTATCGTCAGTGGAAATCAAATTTTCAAGCATTGCGGGATGACGCAAAACGCCATCTTTTGAATAGTCAATCTGATAAAACTTATTGCCATCAAAGTTCTTAATCAATTTCTGAAAGCACTCGCCCAAATCCTCATCCATATAAAGGTTTATGCAAGCGAGCAGTCCGCCGTCAAAGGTGAAGTCCAAATACTCGCTGTTGTTTACAAAATCGTCCGGAACACGCTGTATGACCACATCGCTGCCAGATTCATGCTGAAATTCAAACCGCTCATGCCGCCCGGGAGCGCCGGTTGGTATATTCTGCCCTTGTATCCACCTCCGGTATCCTTCCACATCGGATTCATTAGGACTTGCTTCTAAAAAAGAAGATACAACGCGCATGTCAGGCAAAGAAATGATAGCAGGATCAAGGTGCCTTGCCAATCTTTCACTCAGATTGTCTAATTCTCTGTATGTAACATTCTCACGTTTTTCTATCAATTCAATCTGCTTATACATTTCCTCATAAAGAAGGGGTAGTGCAGAGATTTTGGTTACGCCATTTACCAGCATGGTTTGTAAAAATTCACCGGTGATTCGTTTCAGCTCTGCCAGCGCGCCGATTTCATCGTCAATGGCATGAATACGGTTTACAAAAGTTTCAACAACCACACTCATGCTTTCACTTTCATAAATACGCAGAATATCCTTAACGGGAATCTGCATTTTACGGAGCACAATGATTTGTTTGAGGCGTTCAGTGTTCTCCGCATCATAAAAACGGTACTTTTCAAATGCAGGGCGAACACTTTGAATAAGCCCGACTTGCTCATAATAACGCAGGCTGCGGGAAGATATACCGAACCGGTTTGTTAAATCTGTTATTTTAATAAGCTCGAAGTTTGCATTCTCTATAATATCATAACCTCCTTCCGATGTATTTCAAGTCTATCACTTGACCGTGCGTCAAAGTCAAATATCAGATTCAACATTTTATAAGTATCCGTAAAATCCGTAATATCATATCGTTATTACGAGTGTTTTCATCTCTCCAACTCTCGGCGTAATGACCGGTTATCGGATGGGATGCGGACAGTTTAACGTCATCGGTTATAATGCGGTTGATTTCGCAAAGCAAATGCGGAAATATATCGCCTTTCATGAAATCCGGGAACAACGAGAAACCGCTTAATAGTTCAAGTGTTGAAAACCATTGAAAGAATTGTTTGTCTTCTATATATTGTTTATCAGCAGGTGGAACACTTGAAACATAATAGATTCCGTCCTTTTTATTCCATAAATAATTTAAATACTGTCTTTGTGCAAACTTATTCAAGAATTCCTTTTCTTCCTTCGTCAAAACCATCAGATCAGAAATGTAATCTTTAACAAGTTTCTTAGCCGACTCCAATTCAAAATCATCTTTTGTTTTAATGACAGGATTGAGATCTGTCTTGATCTTCCTCTTAGTAATTGAGTCAATGCCTTTGGTATCAAAGGTCTTGTTTATACTGTTTTTATCTCTCGCTGATATGGCTGCATAGAATACAACGCACTTTCTTAACATTTCCTCTTCCGATTTATCAAAAAGACCATAGTGAATCATGTTTCTTGCATCATACAAATCCCTAGCTGCAGCTCTACTTAGTAGCGCATTCATCTTACTTCCGTATATCTCAAGTGGAGCTAGAGACTTCACCTTATACTCACTGGAAAAATGTTCAGTTATAATCAGTATT
>JAQUNY010000059.1 GCA_028717405.1 Eubacteriales bacterium | reverse complement strand
CCAGAATATTGCTGCGGTTTTCAAGCCCTTTCTTTTTGCAGCTGAAAACAATGTCTCTGTTTTCACAGCATCTGCGAACCAGTGCCAGGGCGATGAAAGCTCGCCCGGATTAAAAATTTCGTTGTTTACTATGCCATGTCTTTCCGGATATGTCCCAGTAATTATACTGGCATGGACAGGATATGTTACAGTAGGATAGACTGACCTGAGCGTTTTTACTAAAGCGCCTCTTTTTATCAGACTGCCAAATACCGGCAGTTTTCCCAAATATGTAAGATCTTCGTAAACCAGGGCATCATGCGATATTATAATAAGCTTTTTACCGGGCATAAATGTACTCCGCCTTTATTTTTGTATTAAACACAATGACCAAATCATAGCATTGCTTCTCTTTGGATGTCAAACATCCGGGCATCAGATTGCCATAAGCTGGATTACTATCTGAAAGACCTCAGTCGGATTTATCCGGGTTTATCTGACATTGGCAAAGTCCTTCCCTGGATTGATTTATGAACGTTCTAATTGTATAATTGTATTGTTGATTTTGTTCCAATAATTCATAGATAAAAACCAAAGGAGTATTTACGGATGTCTGATACCGAAAACAAAAACAATGGAGGCGGCAGACAAATCGCCGAAAACAAACTGATTCTCCTTTATATCTTTCACAAGCTTGAAATGCCTGCGGGGCTTGACCAGGTCAGGGATATAGTGCTTGACAATTATTTTATGAATTATTTTCTTTTCAGGCAATATTTAAGTGAACTGGTAGATGAAAATTTGCTGCTTACTGTCGAAGATGGAGGAAAAACCCTTTACTATATCAGCGATTCAGGCAGGCAGACACTTGAAGTGCTCAGTAATATGATCCCTCATGTCATCAGGACGTCGATCGATGATTTTTCGATAACCGCACGCAAAGCAGTAAAAGACTCTACAAATATAACCGCTGAATATACTGCAGGCAACATTGACGAGTACATCGCAACCTGCACGGCGCGGGAAGGTGATTTTAAAATAATAAATATCAAGGCTTCGGTAAGCACACAAAAAGAAGCCGAACAGATATGTGAAAACTGGAAAAAGTATTCGCATCAGATATATCCTGAAATTATGCACTCACTTTTTAATAAAAGAGATGATGAACAGACAACAGATCCCGCAAAGTAATGCCCGCTCAGGGTACATATTCAAATTCGACATCATCTACCCTGACAGTGTCTCCTTCTTTTATGCCGAGCCTTTCCAATTCATCCATAACACCCATTTTTCTCAGCGACCTGTGGAAATACTGCATCGACTCATAGCTTCTTATATTGATGGATCTTACAAGTTTAAGCGGCAGTCTGCCCTCAATTATATAAGTGAAATGATCAGTTGATTCCTGCTTCCTTATTGTGAACGTATCTTCATTATCCAGTGTATATACTTTTTTAAATTCAGTTTCCAGATTGAGTACTGTACGCGGTATTTGAGCCAGACGAACCGATAGATATCCTGCCAGCTGTCTAAGCCCTTTCCCTGTTACTGCGGAAACAGGGAAAACTTCATATCCCAGTTTTTCTGCTTCATCCTTAAAGCTGTCAAAGTGAAGGTTAAAATCAGGAAGGTCGCATTTATTCGCGGCAACTACCTGCGGTCTTGATGCCAGGGCAATATTATATTTCCTCAGTTCCTCATTTACTTTATTGAAATCAGAAATCGGATCACGCCCCTCCGAAGCAGAAACATCAACCACATGCAAAAGCATCCTTGTTCTCTCAATGTGCCTTAAAAACTCATGTCCCAGGCCGACTCCTTCATGCGCTCCTTCAATTATTCCGGGTATGTCAGCCATCACAAAGCTTTCGCCTTCATCAATACTTACGACGCCCAGGACCGGTTCAAGTGTTGTGAATGGATAATCTGCAATTTTCGGTCTTGCTGATGATAAAAATGAAATAACCGTCGATTTGCCTGCATTTGGATACCCTATCAGCCCAACATCGGCAATAAGCTTCAATTCAAGTATGATATCAATTTCGTCTCCTTCATTGCCTGCTTTGGCGAAATCAGGAGCCTGTCTGACCGGTGTGGCAAAATGCTGGTTACCTCTGCCTCCCCTTCCTCCTCTTGCAGCTATGAAACGTTCTCCGGGTTCAACCATGTCGTTAAGGACTGTGCCTGTTTCTGCATCTCTGATTATCGTGCCCGGCGGGATCCTTATTATAAGGTCTTTGCCGGATCGCCCGCTCATTTTTTGACCGGCACCATCCTTGCCTGCTTCAGCTTTGAATGTCTTTTTATATTTAAAGTCAATAAGAGTGTTGACGCCTTCATCTGCAACAAAAATAACACTGCCACCGCTGCCGCCATCGCCGCCATCCGGGCCCCCTGCCGGTACATATTTCTCTCTGCGGAATGAAACGACTCCATTGCCTCCGTTGCCAGCCTTTATGTGTATTTTGGCCCTGTCAATCAAATCCGTACCTCCAGTTGGCCTTTCCTTAAGCTATAATAAAAAATCCCGGCCGGGCCGGGATTTTTAATTCTCATTATTGCGAAACGATACTTACCTGTTTTTTGTCCCGGCCTTTTCTGTGAAAGCTGACCTTGCCGTCTTTCAGGGCAAAAAGCGTATCGTCGCTTCCTATCCCTACATTTTCGCCGGGATGTATTTTGGTTCCTCTTTGCCTTACCAGTATGTTCCCTGCAAGGACCAGCCTGCCGTCTCCGCTTTTTACGCCAAGCCTTTTTGCCGCGCTGTCCCTTCCGTTTCTGGTACTGCCCATTCCCTTTTTATGTGCAAATAACTGTAAATTAATTTTTATCATAATCTTTGCCTCCTGATATCCTTATACTTCGCTATTCCTGCCATACGTGATTTTCACATATTTCCTGTAGCTGTCTTCAATTTGCCTGAAACCGACAACTGCGGTTTTCAGTATTATGTCGGCGGTCTCACTTATCAATCCGGTTTCACCTGCATTGACCTCCATATAACCATTTTCTTCGACATGGTTTTTGACGATCCCTGCAGCGCCTGCTACCTCTTCAAGCGCCCCAAGAGCTGTATAAGCAACTGCTGAAACCGCCGAGCAGACTATGTCCTTACCTTTATCTGCCTGTCCGGCATGTCCTTCTATCCGAAACCCGGTGATATTTCCGCTTCCGGATTCAAAAACAGTTATATTGATCATTCGGACAGCTCACTTTTCTTCTGTCTGTACCAGATTGATCTTGTCGATAAGTACTTTTGTGTAAGGCTGCCTGTGTCCCTGTTTTTTTCTGTAGTTCTTCTTTGCCTTGTACTTGAAGACAATTATCTTTTTATCCTTGCCATGTCCTATTACCGTTCCGCTGACAGCAACGCCGGCAACATAGGGATCTCCGATCGTCAGCTTCCCATCGCTGGATAACGCCATTACACTCTCAAATGTAACTTTGTCGCCTTCTGACTTCTCTATCTTGTCAAAAAACACTACTTCGCCTTCCTGAACCTTGTACTGCCTGCCGCATGCCTCTAAAAGAGCATACATATATCAGCCCTCCTCTATAATGTCTCGCCGGGGCTAAGGCAGCAAAGCTTTATAAACCTTCCCCGAGCGGTTACCGGGATATTTTAACACAGTCCTGACAGCATGTCAAAATAAACTTGTTTTTTTGTAGTTAAACTTGTTTTTTTGTAGTTATCTTATAACACTATCTTATAAACCTGCTTTTTCCGGGTAAAGGTATATGGTCAAGTGAAATCAACGGTATACCCTTATATTCAATTCTTTTTTCCCCTTCAGTCAGCACACAGGCGATTACCGAAATCTCAAAACCTATCTCACCGGCCATTGCCATGACTGCTTCAATTGTGCCCCCGGTCGAGACGACATCGTCTATGAAACACAGCTTCTTACCCTGGAATTTTTCATACTTTTCCCTGCCTATCCATAATTCCTGTTCTTCCTCAGTGGTTATGGATTTTACAACAATGTGCCTGGGGTCTTTCATAAAACTCTTGCGGCTCTTACGAAGCTCAAGATAGCTTTTATATGACGAAGAGGCTATAGCCTGGGCAAGTCCTGAAGATTTTGTCTGAACGGTAACAAACGAATAAAAATCATGATCCTTCAGTCTCCTGCCAAGTTCCTTCGCCGCTGTAATATTCCATTCGGCCTCGCCTGTCATATCGAAGGAATATATGCGAAACCCTCCGCCGATATCCATCAAAGGCAGTTTAACTTCGTAATCATGGCCAAGTTTTACGCTCCATACTTCAGGCCAGCATTTATTATTATCCAAATCAGTCTCCCCTCTGTTCCTACGCCAATCCTACATATGAGCCCAGATAGCGTACCAGTACACCGACTACCATCCCAAGGAACGGATTCCTGGACCACGCCGTGATCCCGAGGGCAATATACCCGCTCATTGCTTCGTCAGACTGTGTAACAGCATTGAGGTTTGGCGCGAATGTCAGCGCTATGCCTATAACAAGCAGAAATCCTGCAATGCTCTGCGCCGGAAGGTATTTACCGAGTCTTCCTATCAGACCGACCAATATGAGTATGCCGGTAACAAACATGAAAATTATCCCGCACCATACAGGCCAGGGAGCTCCGGCTGTTCCCGAGATTATTGCTTCTATTGGCGGGCCTCCGAAGAGTGCGCTCGGGAAGTCGGCAAGTGAGTTTATAATTGAAAGATGGTCGACATTCTGAGTAGTACCTGCAATACTGGCAGTGATGTTGCCAAATGAAATGTTGGCGCCGATATTGAGCATCAGAAGACTCAATGCTCCGAGTATGACAGCCAGATTAAATGTCGGCTTTATCATCTTGAACTCGCTCCAGTATTCCTTTTTCCAGAAACGCCACTCATTGCTGAGCTGGATCTTTTCACGTCCTTCTTCTACCATTTTCACAGTGTCGACACGCCTCTTCTGTATAAACAGATAATCGGCAGTCGAAATTACAACAGAGAAAAATATCGTCCATACTACCTTGTTGGGGCTGTTGAAAAACACCGCATAAGCGGCTATGGCCGTTAAAATAGAGACAAGCGCAGTACGTCTTTCCTGTCCGAACATATCCCATGAAACTCCGGCAAGGATCAGGCCGACACCGCTCATCATACCTGAAATTATGGCCACTCCTGCAAAATCAGAAATTTTTGTGATCCCGCCAAAAACAGATACAATAATCATGACCGTCGCAGCCAGCAGGATGGAACTCACATTATTCCTGAGGTTTTTCTTTATACTTGCTACTGTAATGGTCTCTGCCTGTGCGGAAATCGGGGTCACAGACCCTGAAAAAAGATTGCCGAAAGCGCCTATAAGATAAGCAAATCCGGCCGGCTTTAAAGCGAAGCCACGAGCTTCGGCATAAATCAGCTGAGGCACGCCATTGATTATAACGGCAATCACTGCCAGTAAAAAAGGACCGATAGAATTAAAGAAATCCACTTTATATCACCCTTTTCATGTAAGTTATTTTACTGCCTGAATATAATATTATCTGATATCTTTTTTTGTATCAAGATAAACTTTTCACAAATTCAGGATATTTCCTGGCCTGATTAAATAATTCTTACATATTTTATAAGCGTCATGAAGTCGTTACCCTTATCTCCTTATATTTGAGGCTGTCCGATTCAACAATTTCGACATTTTTCTTATATTTGGCCTGCAGCTTTTTTGCAAGATCCGGGATCGTGTTCTTTATATATGCCATAGCATCATGGTCAACTTCGATTTTTACGACCCTGGGGCCTCCGCGCCTGATGAACTTCTTTGCAGGACTTGCCGAAGCCACCTGTTTTTCAATTTTTCTTATAACAGCTCCTGGCGAAAAAAGTTTTCCTGTCCCTTCACAATAAGGGCAGACTGTATTCAAAGCCGAATCAAGTGTTTTTCTTTTCTTTTCTCTGGTCATCTCAACAAGCCCTAACCCTGTGATGCCAAGAACGCCGGATTTTATACGGTCTTTTTTCAATGCCGCCCTCAATTCCCTGAGCACAGCTCTTTGGTTGCGCGTAAAATGCATGTCTATGTAGTCAATAATGATTATTCCGCCAATATCTCTCAGCCTGAGCTGCCGTGCTATTTCAGCGGTAGCCTCAATGTTGGTCTTGAGTACCGTATCTTCAAGGTTGTACTTCCCTGTGAACTGGCCTGTATTTACATCGATCACGGTAAGAGCCTCCGTATTATCTATCACTATATAACCTCCGGATTTCAGCCTTACTTTTCTGGCAAGGGCCCTGTCAATAGCAGCTTCAATGTTATAAAATTCAAAAATATCCTGATCTTTATTATAGTGTTCAAGATTCTTTTTCAGTGCCGGTGAAACAGACTTGACCATATCATAGAGCCTGCCATATGTATCTTTATCATT
This sequence comes from Eubacteriales bacterium, assembly GCA_028717405.1. GTDB lineage: Bacteria > Bacillota > Clostridia > JAQUNY01 > JAQUNY01 > JAQUNY01. Next base: position 2,278 of record JAQUNY010000059.1, on the reverse strand, counting down.
GACAACAAGCTTCTGTGTTTTTTGTGTAAACATATCCCTGACGGTACGCTCCGCAAGATCAAGCTCTTTGTAGAGACACCTTGGCACAGGACCTGATTTTATACCCTTCTTTATTTTTTTCCAGCTGTTGACCAGAAATCGAATATCTCTTGCGATTTCTCTTATGCTTTTACCTTCGGCTGCAGTTCTTGCAATAACTCCCATGCCGGCAGGCTTATATGACTTTATTATATTTTTCAGCCTGTCTCTTTCTTCCTGACTCTCGATCCTCCTTGAAACGCCGGCATATTCTATTTCCGGGAGCAGTACGGTATATCTCCCCGGGAGGGTTATATCGGTTGATACTCTTGGTCCTTTTGTCCCATACGATTCTTTGCGGACCTGAATAATGATCTGGTTTCCCTCGCGCAGTTTCCCGGGATCAAATCGTCTCTTGTTAAGATCGGAAGGCATATCATCATAGTCACCATCGCTGTCATAGTCCGGGTCACCACCCTGCCTTAATTTAACTTCGGCTGCGGGTGGTTTCACTTTGCCGGCAGGATCCGGATTTACGGTCTTTCCGGCATTCTTATTCGACGGGTGCTCCATCTTATTGCCTAAAAACAGAAAGGCATTTTTCTCTGTCCCGATGTCGATAAAGGCGGCCTGCATACCCCTTAGTATGCTTTTCACCTTCCCCATGTAAATATTGCCTACTATGGACTGCTGGTCAGGCTTTTCGATATAAAGCTCCGTAAGCTGTCCATCTTCCATAATGGCAGTCCTTGTACAGTCTATTCCGACATCAATGATAATTTCTTCAGACATCTATATCACTCCTGCTATAAAATTTTTCTTTCTAATTTGTTTTTGTATCAATACAATCAAGGCACTCTAATCAGCCCTGGCATATCGACGGGATCAATAAGTTTTTCTCCCGGGCGTGCATAAAGACCTGTTCTGTGTATCAAGACCGGCATATCAGAAATATCAGCGCCGCATACCTCTTCAGCAGCCTTAAGAACAAGCTCGGGCCTGAGGTTTAATTCATTGCCGGCTTTGAGGAGCATTTTGAAAACCATGTTTTCATATTCTCCCATATATGTTTCCATTGACAGGACCATAGGCCTTATATCAATTTCAGCCGTCCTGTTTTTTGAAGCTTTCATCACCGGGAGATGTTCCCTTTCCATCATTAACCCCGCAATAAGACTGTAGTCAGGGCAAGCCGCCATAATCACTGCATCAGCAGGTATAATTACTTTATATGAAGCCGCACATATTATTCTCATTATGTTATCACTGCCGCCATCCCCATTAAAGAAAGCCGCTCCCATTATCTCAAACCCTGAAGGCATCTGCCGGGCAAGCTTCAGAATAATAGTGCCTGCAATCTCAGAAAGCAATGCGGGATCATTTATATCAATCAAAAAATCAGCATATTCCGCCTCGCTGCTTGTGCCTACAGGTAACGGGCTGCCAAAAACCATGCGCGGATGCGGATTAAATCCGGATGAGTACATAAGAGGCACTTCAGCCCGTCTTGCAGCTCTTTCAAAAACTTTCATTACATCCAGATGGGATATGTATTTCGCATCTCCGGTCTTGCCGTATCTAATCCTTATCCCGCTCAAGGCATATCCCTCCTTTAAAAACAGCTGCTCCGCAACCGTTGCAGGCTGATCTGCAGTCAGGCGTGACTTCGGATCTTTCTGCTTTTTGCTTTTCCATAAGCAGATAGCTCTCTGTTACCCCCGCGCTGATATGGCTCCAGGGAAATACCTCTCTCGGGTTTCTTTTCCTGTTCGCATAAAATCTGGGATCCACTTCACATTCCTCAAAAGCCTGCATCCACAGCTCATATTTAAAATGCTCACCCCACCCGTCAAATCTGCATCCCTTTTCCCATGCTTTGACTATCGCCCTTCCAACTTTTCTATCGCCTCTTGATATTACAGCTTCCAGGAAACTCAGCCGGGGATCATGCCATGAAAAATCAACTCCGCGAATCCTTAGTTTTCCTGCCAGGTAATCCTGTTTCTTTTTCAAATCATCGACACTGTCCTGTGGCTCCCATTGAAAAGGGGTGAATGGCTTTGGTACAAAAGAAGAAGCGCTTACGCTTATCTTCAGAGACCTTGCTTTTGCAGCCGGCTCCCTGCTTCCCTGAACATCCCTGTAAACCCGCTTCACCATTTGTACTAATTCCGCAATGTGTTCAAGGTCATCCCATGTTTCATAAGGAAGTCCGATCATGAAATACAGCTTGACTGAATCCCACCCTCCTTTGAACGCA
>JAQUNY010000058.1 GCA_028717405.1 Eubacteriales bacterium | reverse complement strand
AAGGAAGCACACCTTTTTCTTTAACTTTTTCTAATCGCGTTTTGGTGGGCACTACAGGGCTCGAACCTGTGACCCCCTGCTTGTAAGGCAGGTGCTCCCCCAGCTGAGCTAAGCGCCCTCTCCTGAAAGGTCATGGCCTGTAAACATTTGCCGGTAAGGCAAGGCCGATACATTTACATAGTATACAAGATGCCTCTCACGATGTCAACGCGTTATTTAAGCATCTCGAGCGCCCAGTAATACTGCATGTCATTTTTAACAAGCAGTTTGTCATAAAGGTCATTCAAGGCCTGCTGGGTCGTGAAATCTATTACTCCGTAAGAGTACAGGCCCAAATCCGCCTGCAGCTGCTTTACAGCCTCGAAAGTCTTACTGTCCATCAGCATGTCCGGTTCACCGACATCATATCCCGCTATCCTGAGGATTTTCTCGGCATTATAGACATCAATGCAGGAGGAATCAAGCCCCGGCTTTACAATTTTACGGAGTCTTCCAACATTGTTGATCAGCACGCCGTTTACAGGTTCGGGATCATCAGCCCACATATAAGGTATAAGACCTATTTCGCCTATCTTCCTGCCCAGAGGAGTAAGATATTCACCTGTTGTTATCTTTGTCCATCCGATGATGTCACTGTCCATGGGTACTATCCCATATGAATATATAAGATCATAAGCATTAAGAAAGCTCACATTCAGGAGTTGCTTAAAATAAGAGTGCGCTGCCGGGGTCAGTATAGGGATAATATTCTGTATCTTAGCTTTGCCATATGTCTGAGTTCCCACCAGTATCCCCGACCTGCTGTCCTGCATTGCTCCGGCCAGGATCTCAGAAGCGCTTGCCGTACCGCTGTTGACAAGCACCGCAATTTTATATTTTATAAATCTCAGATCAGAATAGTATTCAATATCCAGAATATCATCAGATCTGAATTCAAGCTTTGTTATAAGGCCTTCAGGTACAAGATGCCTTGCAACCGCCACTGCCTGGTCGACATATCCTCCCGGGTTGTTTCTCAAATCGAGGATTATTTTCCCAATGCCTTCCGCATCGACAGCCTGGATTGCTTTCAGAAAATTTTCATAAGTATTTGTGTTAAAGGATTCTATTCGGATATATGCAATATCTCCTCTGATTTCATATACTATGGGATTGATGCTGATTATCTCCCTTACCAACTCTATTGGCGTTATCTTTCCGGTATCTTTTTCATTTACTTTTATTATCCCAAGAATTACCGATGTGCCTTCTTCACCGCGTATCATCGCTGCAGCCAGTTCCGGTTCAATACCCCTGATATCAGATCCGTCTACAGTGGCGATCCTGTCGCCGGGTACGATGCCTGCTCTTTCTGCCGGTGTGTTGGTGAAAACCTGTATTACCTGTATATAATCCCCCATCTTAAGCATCGATATGCCTATCCCGCCAAATTCGCCCTCGATTTCTGTCAGAAATATTTCCGCCTCTTCATTTGTATAAAACTCTGAATACTGGTCCAGGTTGCCAAATAATCCTTTGAGAGCCCCCATGACTAACTGTTCATCACTTGCTCCGTCATTGAAATACTCTTTTATAAAATCCATCACTGTTTGGAAATACTCTGTATTGAAGCCACCGCTGGTCGCGGCAGGCTGAGATGGCGCTTCATTGGCATATACCTCCGCGCTGCCTGTTGCCGCTGGAGAAAACAGGATTACAGCAGCCATCAGCAACGCAGGCAAAGTTTTTGCCATTCTGTTTTTTCCTCTGCTGCTTTCGTTACTTCCCCCGCATGAAAAACCTTTATCTTTATTAAATAAAATCATTTCTGTGCCTCCGGATATTCACCTGAATATTGTTAAGTCTCTCTTTTATTATCTTTGTGCCTCTCAAACGCCAGCTCTATCAGCCTTGTTATCAGGTCGGGGTACGCTATCCCTGAAGCCTGCCACAGCTTTGGATACATACTGATGCCGGTAAATCCAGGCATTGTATTTAATTCATTGATCAGGATTTTTCCGGTTTTTTCACAATAGAAAAAATCCACCCTCGCAAGGCCTGAACAATCGAGCGCCCTGAACGCCCTCACAGAGTATTCTCTTATAGTCGCCGCAGCTTCCGGGGGTATTGGGGCAGGTATATTGAATGTTGACTTATTTTTCAGATACTTGTCTTCATAGTCGTAAAACTCATTTGAAGGGATCACTTCTCCCGGAACAGATGCCTCAGCTTCATCATTACCCAGCACTGAACACTCTATTTCTTTTCCTGTGACCGCCTCTTCAGCGATAATACGCCTGTCATACCTCGACGCCAGCTCCAGCGCCTTTATAATCTCTTCCTTATCGTGTGCTTTGCTTATACCAACAGACGACCCTGAATTCGAAGGCTTTATAAAACAGGGCAGGCCTATATCCGCCCTGATTTTTTCGGCTGTTCCCTCTTTATCCGCCAAGACTTTCTTACGTTCAAAAACCAGGTATTTGCACTGCGGCAGACCTGCGTGTTCAAATATGATCTTTGCATATGCTTTATCCATGCCAAGTGCGGAACCCATGACCCCTGAGCCGACATACGGTATCCCGGCCATCTCGAGCAAGCCCTGGATAGTGCCATCTTCTCCATTGCAGCCGTGCAGGAGAGGGAAAACCACATCTGCAGCTATCCCTCCACCTGAGCCTGCGCCTGTGCCTGTGCCTGCTCCTGCGCCTGTGACTGCTTCTGTGCCTGAGCCTGTGACTGCTTCTGTGCCTGAGCCTGTGACCGCTCCTGCGACTGAGCCGGCACCTGAGCCTGTGAACGCTCCTGCCTCATCATATAAGCCTGAACACGCCATTAGTGAAGTCTTTTCTCTGTCGCCGCAATCAGTAATGCTTTCATTTGTTGATGCAATGAACTCAACGCACTCATCAATTTTTCCATTTTGAGGCAATACATACCCGTCTGTTCCGTTCTCCCAGGTTCCATTTCCTATGCAGGAAACCGGACCTTTGTATTTTATCCATGTGCCATTTTTTTTAATGCCTATCATCACAGGTTCATACTTCTCTTTGTCAAGATTCCTGATTACCGATTCGGCTGTTATATTTGAAACATCGTGTTCCGATGATTGTCCTCCAAAAATAAAGGCTACTTTTTTTTTCAATTCAGCGGATCCTTCCCTTTCAAAAAAATCATCCCTCAGAAGTTTGCTGTCAGACAAGCTACAGCCATTTAAATTTAAACAAGTTGCAGCCATTCATAACCAAACAAGCTGCAGCTGACTATTTTTAAATCAAACATAGCTTTTTACGGCCCAAAAACGTGCAGTTAAACTGTAAAATCCAATTTGCCGATCCTGCCGCCATCAGCACCATACAGTAACCGCAATGAACTAAAGTATACCATATGAGACGCCGGAACGATAAAATCTGTTCCCTCTGTTTTGGTATCTTAACTCTTGTCTTTATCTCCGGCAGGCCTGCCCGGCGCTTTTTTCCTGCGGAAAATCCTGTAAACGAACTCATCCAGGACATATTGCGGGTCTATTTGTATCTCACTGAGCTTTTTTGCCAATTTCAGATACTCGACGCTTTCCGGCTTAATTATCCATTCTTTAAGCTTGCTGTCGCTGATATGGTCCATATTTCTTTTCTTTACGGCTTCAAAAATGTCGCTGGCCGATGTATCCATAACGTATTTTTCCCCGCCATTCCCAGACCCGGTTTTACCGGTTTCATACAAATCTTTGGTTTCGTACAGGTATCCGGCCTTTTGCATCAGGACGTTATAATCAGCGCCAAGACCCAGAGACAGCTTTTTTAGCGTTTCCGGATCCGGTCTCTTGGTACGGCCTTCGATCCTGCTTATTGTAGAATTGCTCACTCCTGTCAATTTGCTCAGACCTCTTTGAGTGTATCCTCTGGTTTCCCTGAGCAGTTTGAGATAGCATCCAATTTCATTCATTTCCCATCACCCAATTAGATTTTATATTATAGCAGCAAAAAGATAAACAGTATAATCTGCTTTTTACAATTTTTTTCATGAAAACTGTTGTTTTAATGCAACATTTCTGTTATTATTATGTTAGTTTCCCATATGCATCAGTCCGGATCATTATGGAAGCAGCACCAGGCGCTTCGCATCCGGGCAGTTCTGCAGCGTCACCCTTGGCCGGCGTTTTCTTCACCCGGAAAATACCGGCCGCGCTGCAGTCCTGCAACATATTTTGCTTCTATTCACTTTATGTATTGATTCACAGAAAAATAAATGGTATGCTTTTACTGCACGGCTCATTTTCGGGAATCAAACTCCCTTTCAGTTATACGGGCCGCTGTCAGGAGGAATCAGAGATATGCTCCAGATAACAGGTTTTATGTTGGGCATGGCCATGTTCCTGCTGCTCTGTGCCGTATTGATCATCATAATTTTGTTTTTTTTGATAAGAAGATTATATATAAATATTTCGCAACGTGTTCGAGACAAAAAATACCCTCTGAAAACTGTGAACGCTTCTATTTTTGAAAAGTTTAAGGATGAGAACAACGGAGCATTTAAAATGACTTTCAGAAGCGAAGACGGTGAAGATGTTACTGTAGGCGTCTCTTCGTGGGAGTACAGCATGCTTGACATCGGACAGAAAGTCATTTTTTCGTACCGCAACAACATAGCAGTCGAAATAAAACCGGTCGTGGTAACTACCAACTATTAATCGGTATTGTCACATCGCTTTTGTATACCTGTCGGCGAAACAACTTGCGCAATAACTTTCAGGTTTGATTTTTGGTATGAAATCAAGTCCTTTGACCATGCCCGTCATTTCTTTGATTAAAGCCTTTGTAGGCCCGTTTGTGCCGATGTCAATATGAAATTCAAAAATGACCTTGGGACCCAGGAGATCTCTGACAGCTTCGATTTTCTCTCCTTCGAAAAGATAGGCAAGCTGCATCGTCATCCATGTCTCAAGATAGATTTTTTCGTGCAGATTTCCCATGTACCCATGAACAACACTTTTTTTCAGGAAGCCTATGGCTCCCATCCCTACCCTGTGTATATGTATGCATGAGACACAAACGGTCCTGTTGCCTGCAGTCTGCGAGTCCGAGCCGATAGATATCCTGTAGGAGCTGTTTTTGTCAGCCCTGATGAAACCGAGTATGCTGTTATAAACATCTCCAAAACTCAGATTGTCCCTGTAAAGGCTTCTGAACCTCGTCCTGTCATCCAGTACCGGATAGTCGGACGCCATATGCATACACCTCCGCTCTTCCTTTAATCAGGCTAGTGCTTGCCCGATGATGCTGTTTTTAGTCCGAATATGCTTCCAGCTATGCCGAGTAAAATGCCTGCGGCTATCGTAAAAGCAACTGCCGGCCAGGTAATCAGGTCTTCAGCAGGGATCGGAATAAAAGGCAGTGTTTCTTTTATATAAGCATATGCTTTTCCTGTGATAAAAATCAATATCCCGGCAGCAGCGCCTCCGCTGATCAGTGAAAGTAAAAAGCCTGTGATAACGTAGGGCGTTCCGGTAAAAGCTCCCGGAGCCCCAAGCAGCTTTAATGTATAAAGCTGCTCTCTGTTGCCGTATATACCCTGCCTTATTATATGAGAGACTGAAATCAGTGCCGCTATACCGATAGCAATAATGGCCAGATATCCTGCCAGCAATATCCCGTCCATCAGGTTTTTCACCTGCTCCAGCAGCTCACGGTTGTCCCTCACATACTCTACTCCGTGCAGGGAAGATACCGCATCAGCCACTTCCGCTGCTTTTCCTATGTCTATCTTCACTTCAATAAATGCCCTGAATGGATTTTCATCGAAGAGCGAGAGAATTTCGGCATCATCTCCCAGTATCTCTTCCATCCTGCCATAAGCCTCATCGCGGCCAACGATTCTTGCTTCCCTGACACCTTCAGCTGCTTCCACTGAACGGACCAGTTCAAGCAGTCCACCGGCATATTCTTCTTCCTCGGCATACACGTAGATTTCGGCTTCGTAAGCAAGCTTGTCTGCAAAATGCCTGCTTGCAAGCCAGCCCGCGCTGATGATCCCAGACAGTAAAAGGATAAGCACCATGCTGAGCAAAGTAAAAACGTAGGAAAGTTTATTTGTTCTTACGATCCGGCCGGCTTCTGCAAAAAAATACCAAATGTTGCCCGATACCACCCTCTTCAAGCCTGGTCACCTCCTTCACGGCGTCCCAGTATACCGCTCTCAAGCGTCAGTCGGACACTGTTCTCAAATCCTTCTATTAGATGAGTCGCATGCGTCGTTATTATTACTGTGGTATTCATATTCCTGTATGATGCAAGCAATTCGATTATGTTTACCGCGTTGTGTCTGTCGAGATTTCCGGTAGGCTCATCTGCCAGGATAAGCTTTGGATCCCTGGCCGCAGCCCTTGCTATAGCAACCCGCTGTCTCTCGCCCCAGGAAAGGTTTTCCGCCGGCGTATCAGCCTTGTCTGCAAGGCCTGTTCGTTCCAGGGCTTCCAGGGCAAGTTCCTTCATTATTTTCTTCCTGACTCCCAGAAACCTCATCCCTGTTGTGATATTTTGCAGGGCGCTGCTGCCGTCAATAAGCCTGAAGTCCTGAAACACCGGACCTATCTCTCTTCGAAGGGCCATTATCTTTCGGCTGCAGGTATTTTTATCAACACGTGTGCCCATTACTGTCAAAGTGCCTTCAGTGGGGTATTCCATACCCATGAAAAGTTTCAGAAGGCTTGTTTTGCCTGATCCGCTCGGTCCGGTGATGAAAACAAGCTCTCCGGTTTTAATTTCAAGGTCGGCCGACTTTAATGCCTCCGTTCCATCCCTGTAACGGAGGGACATCCTGTTCGCGATTATCGCGCTCTCTTGTAACGCTGAATCAATGCCCGACATAATATGCCTTTCTCAGGTCGCATTTTACCAAAGGCTTGCGATTATGCTGAACTCAACATATCCTTCCCTGATTGCAACGCTGTTGATACTTACCCCTTCGATATATTCATCAAAATTGATCCGAAGGCTCCCTCCGCTGAAAAGCTCGCGGATCGAAGCGCTTTCAAGCGGCATATCATAAAAGGTTCCTTTTTGGGCGACATAACTTATTGTGCTCCTGCCCTCAACCACAAATGTACCTTCCAGTATAAGCCTGTGTTCAGGTACTGATATTATTGCCTTGCCGCCTGTGAAATCGAAAATGATCTGGGGTATCGATGGATGTTTTTCGGTGATCCGGTTGAAAGTACTCTCATAAGCAGACCCTTTGAAATATGGAAATTCAAACCTCAGCCCCAGTTCATCCATTGTTATTCCACCGTTTTCGGCCTCTTCGGCGAACACATCGACCATTGTCGGGAAAGCCTTTTTTAAGATATCCCATTCTCTTCCCAGTTCTTCAAGCCTGGCTTCAAAGAAGTCTTTTTCTTCTTTGAGTGAGGCTAGTTGCGTCTCAAGCCGGTTCTTCAGATCAGCTCCTGCAGCAATCGATTCCTGAAGTTTAATCATTTTATTTTCAAGAATGGTGGAGTCCTGTTCAAGTGCCTGTTTTTGAGTGTTCAGCTCCGCGCTCTCTTTTTTGAGATCATTCAGGAGTTCGTTCGTTCTGCGTGAAAGGTCTTTTAGAAGACCGATTCCCTTGAGAAAAGAGGACAGATCTCCGGCTTTCATCAATATTGAAAAGTAATATCCGGGTCCACCGGTCTGGTATGCCCGCAGGATTTCAGCAAAAATATCAAGTTTTGCTTTATAGTTTTCTGTATTGGCGGCAATTTTTTCGGCGAGTCTGACAGTTCCATCCTTGAGTATGGCAATATCCGAAGCAAGCCTGTCCTCTTCTGCTTTTAAAGCGTCTATTTCCTGAAGCGTCCTGAAAAGCTCTTCAAGAACAGACTGCTCCTCTATACCAATCTTATCGATCTCGCCTGCAATATTCCCGGGTTGGCCGAAGGCACGTCCTGTAAACGACAAAATGGAAGTGATCAGAAAAATGGCAAGTATAAAAATTACAACAGCTTTGTACAATTTCTTGTTTAACATAAAGAACATTATATATTTTTTACTATTGATTGGCAATACAGCAAGAAAGGGGGTGCAAGAAAGGGGGCCAGGACAGGGGACGGTTCTGGGGTAAGACAGGGGACGGTTCTGTGTCTTAAGCAAGGATTCGGGTATATTTTCAGGCAAGCCACAAGTAAGACAGGGGACGGTTCTGTGTCCAGTGCAGGAACAAGACAGGAGAGTATACTAAAGTACCAATTGTCCGGAACAAGGTCAAGACACAGAACCGTCCCCTGTCTCACCCTGTCGCACCCCGTCAACTGTCTCACTGGATCATAAGACACAGAACCGTCCCCTGTCTCACTGGATCATAAGACACAGAACCGTCCCCTGTCTCACTCTATCGCACCCCGTCTTGCCTGGCCGGGGCCGGGCCGGGCCGGGCCAGGGCCGGGACGTCTCAGATGATTCGAAGAATCACAAGGGCAAGCATCACTGCTCCGGCGCCAAGCCTGTAGTATGCAAACCCACGGAGCCTGTGACTTGCAAGAAATCTAAGGAAGCTGCCTACGACAAGAAATGCAACGGCGAACGAAACCGCAAAACCCGTAACAAGGCTGAATATTTCTGCCTGGGTTATTGACGATATCCCCTTCACAAGAGTATAGCCGGTCGCTGCAATCATGGTAGGTATGGCCAGAAAGAATGAAAATTCCGCCGCAGCTTTTACCGTTAGCCCTGCAATCATCCCGCCCATAATTGTCGAAGCAGACCTGGACATTCCCGGTATAAGAGACATACACTGCGCACAGCCTATCAACAGCGCCTTTCGATGTCC
>JAQUNY010000057.1 GCA_028717405.1 Eubacteriales bacterium | reverse complement strand
ATATCAGGATGGATGGAGCGACTGAAAAGAGAGTCGAATTGCACCTCCATACACAGATGAGTGCTCTTGACGCTGTTACACCCGTTTCTGAATATGTAAAACGAGCGGCCCTTTGGGGGCATAAGGCCATGGCGGTAACAGATCATGGCGTGATACAGGCGTTTCCGGAAGCTGCCGAAGCGGCTGCAAAATACGGGGTCAAGGTGATTTACGGGGTAGAATGTTACTTGTGTGAAGATGCCGGAAGCGTTGTAATGAAACCGGCGGGACAAAGCCTTGAGACTGATTATGTGGTTTTCGATTTAGAGACTACCGGACTGGATCCGGATAAAGACAGGATCATCGAACTGGGGGCAGTAAAGGTCTCAGGCGGCGTGATAACGGAAGGTTACGGGACTTATGTCGATCCGGGGATACCTGTACCGGAGAAAATCACCGGACTGACCGGTATTGATGACGATAAGGTCAGGGGAGCGCCGCCTGTGGAAGAAGTGGTGAAGGGATTGGCGGCTTTTGCCGGAGATGCTGTCCTGGTAGCGCACAATGCGCCTTTCGACATGGGGTTTATCGGGAAAGCGGCTGCTTCCGCCGGGATAAAAATCAGCAATACGGTGCTCGACACACTGCAGCTGTCAAGAGCCCTTTATCCGGAAATGAAGAGCCACAGGCTTAATGTGCTGGCTTCATATTTCAACATCAGCCTGCCAAACCACCACAGGGCAGAGGATGATTGCCGCGCCACCGCAGGGATCATGCTCAAATTATTAGAGAAGTTAAAAGAACAGGGTATCGAGGATCTGGACAAGGCAGGCGGATTGAAACCGGATAATCATTTTGCGGCAAGAAATGACAGCTGGCATGCGATAATACTTGTCAGGAACAGGACTGGTCTCCGAAATCTTTACAAGCTTATCTCGATTTCGCATTTGGATTATTTTTATAAAAAACCGCGGATGCCGCGAAAAATTGTCAGCGAACTGCGTGAAGGACTGATACTTGGGACTGCATGTGAAGCCGGAGAGCTTTTCAGAGCAATTGCGACGGGTAAGGATGAACGCAGGATAAATGAAATTGCAGATTTTTATGATTATTATGAAATACAGCCGACAGGCAACAACATGTTCCTTACCGGAGAGGAAAGCCCGGAGACAGGAGCTGACGAGTATGGGCACAGCATTAAAACAGTTGAGGATATTCAGAATATAAACAGAAGGATTTATGAGCTTGGCAGAAAAAAGGGGAAGCCTGTGGCGGCGACAGGCGATGTCCATTTCCTTGATCCGCAGGATGAGTATTTCAGAAGGATAATTATGGCAGGCCAGGGATATGAAGATGCCGACAGGCAGCCGCCTCTTTATTTCAAGACGACCGGAGAAATGCTTGAAGAGTTTTCCTATCTTGGAGAGGCTGCTGCGCGCGAGGTGGTTGTCGTGAATACTGCGGCAATTGCAAATATGGTAGATGACGGCTTAAGGCCAATACCTGAGGGATCCTTCACTCCATCTATTGAAGGGGCTGAGGCGGAGGTTGAAAAGCTGGCACTTGCCAATGCCAGGGCAATTTATGGTGACCCGCTCCCTGAATTGGTGGACACAAGGCTGAGACGTGAGCTTGATTCTGTGATAACACATGGATTTGCCATTATGTACCTGATTGCAGAAAAACTGGTATCCAAATCAATGAGCGATGGCTACACAGTATGCTCGAGAGGCTCTGTGGGCTCGTCATTTCTTGCAACGATGTGCGGCATAACGGAGGTCAATCCTTTGACGCCGCATTATGTTTGTCCGTCATGCAGGTTTTCGGAGTTCCATGAGGACGGGCAATATGGTTCGGGATTTGACATGCCTCCCAGGGATTGCCCCAGGTGCGGGACGCTGATGAGGAGAGACGGCCAGGATATCCCGTTTGAAACCTTCCTGGGATTTCATGGTGAGAAGACACCTGACATCGACCTGAATTTTTCGGGAGAATACCAGATTAAAGCTCATAAGTATGTAGAGGAGCTTTTTGGACCCGGACACACCTTTAAAGCCGGCACTATCGGGACTATCCGCGATAAGACGGCGTATGGATTTGTAAAAAAGTATCTGGAATCCAAAGGGATGACTGTCACCAATGCCGAAATGAAGAGGCTTATAAAGGGGTGCACAGGAATCAGAAGAACTACGGGGCAGCATCCCGGCGGGATAGTTGTGATACCTGAGGAATATGAGATATATGATTTCTCGCCTGTGCAGCATCCTGCAGACAATACGGATTCAGATGTCGTAACGACTCATTTTGATTTTACATCACTGCATGATACGATCCTGAAATTTGACATACTTGGTCATGATGACCCGACCATGATCAGGGAGCTTGAAGATACGACCGGAGTCAGGGTGCAGGATATACCCATACCTGATGAAAAGGTGATGAGGCTTTTCAAGGATGCCGGGCCTCTTGATGTCGACAATGCAGTTTATGACTGTGACCTTGGCGTTATAGCGCTTCCGGAACTCGGGACTAAAATGTCGAGGGCGATGGTGAGGGAAGCGAGGCCGGAGACTTTTCTTGACCTTATACAGATAATGGGGCTTTCCCATGGGACCGATGTATGGATAGGCAATGCGCGCGAGCTTATAAGGAACGGCACATGTACAATTTCAGAGGTGATCGGCACAAGGGACAGCATTATGACCGGATTGATAAGGTATGGACTTGCGTCTGATGAAGCTTTTCAGATAACGGAATCTGTCAGAAAGGGACGCGGATTGACAGAAAAGCAGGAAGAGATAATGAGAGAGCACAGAGTTCCCGAGTGGTATATCGATTCCTGTAAGAAGATCAAATACATGTTCCCCAAAGCTCATGCAGCGGCTTATGCCATTTCTGCTCTCAGGATGGGGTGGTTTAAAATCTATTATCCAAAAGAGTTTTATGCGGCCTATTATACGGTAAGAAGAAATGAATTCAGTTTTGAGCTGATGTGCAGGGGTGTGGAAGTAATAAAGAAGAATATGAAGGAAATAGAACAAAAGGGAAAAGAAGCGACTGATAAGGAAAACAACACATATAAGATGCTGGAGATAGTCCTTGAGATGTATGCCAGGGGCATTGGATTTGTTCCTGCTGATGTATATAAGTCCGATGCCTTTAAATTCAGGATAACGCCTGAGGGCATCAGGCCTCCGCTTGTTTCGCTTCAGGGACTGGGAGAATCTGCCGCACAGAATATAGCGCGGCTGAGGGAAGAAGGCCGGTTTAATTCTGTCGAGGATTTATGTATAAAAGCCAGGATAAGCAAGTCAGTGGCGGATACCCTGAGGCAGAACGGTTGCCTGGAGGGTATCCCGGAGACCAGCCAGCTCACACTCTTCTGATTCAAACAAGACAGGGGGCAAGACAGGGGACGGTTCTGTGTCCTGAGGGAGACGGGAAGGGAGACAAGGTGGGGGACAAGGTGTAAGACAGGGTAAGACAGGGGACGGTTCTATGTCTCAAGTTACAGGGTTCAACAAGGCAAGACTGGGCAACAAGACACAGTTAGACAGGGGACGGTTCTATGTCCTGGTAAGACACAGAACCGTCCCCTGTCTTGTTCCAGAACCGTCCCCTGTCTTGCCCCTGTCTTGCCCGTTTGTGTTCTTAAGACTGACACCGGAAGAACAAAAAACCTGACGAAAAACCCGAAGTGCTTTGCATACACGGGCTTGAAAAAATTACAGTTGATTTTTATGATGCCATCGTGGTATAATGTCTTAGGCGAAAGAGGATATTCATTTTTTGCATTGAAAGAGTGGGTCGCTCCCACTCTTTCATATTGTAACCGGAAATTTTCTCACTGCAAATAACCCGGACAGTGAATGAAAGCGTTTCCATCAGAGATGCCACAGCTTTTTACCGCTGATGTCACTGACTGACTGTTACTTGTACGGGAGTAAAGGAGGAGCACTTTTGAAAAAAAAATCTGCCGAAGTGCCAGACGCCGGAATACCGGATGCGAGAATAATAGCCACAGTTGCAGAAATAGCGTCACCCGTGGTTGAGAACCTTGGATTTGATTATATCGCCACTGAATATGTCATCGAAGACGGCGAACACTATCTCAGGATACTTGCCGACAAGACGGGCGGGATAACCATAGACGACTGCAGCATCATAAGCGAAGCCCTTGACAACATGATTGAAAATACCGGATTAATCGACCGGAATTATATTTTTGAAGTCTCTTCACCCGGGATAGACAGGCCGCTCAAAACCGCAAGGGATTTTGAAAGGTATAAAGGACAGAAAGTAGAAGTAGTTTTAAAGGAGCCATATGACGGAAGGACCGAGTATACCGGGGAACTGGCCGGCCACACAGATGGCGGCATAGGTATCATACTTGACACAAAACCCGCGGGAAAGGCCGCCAACAAGGAAAAAGAAGAAAAAATAGGTATTTTTAACATAGATGATTTTGAAACTGTAAAGAGGATCATCAGTTTCGGATAAACAGATTTGATAACAATGCGGAGGGAGCATCAACAAAAATGAGCGCTGAAATGATATTTGCACTGGAGCAGCTTGAAAGAGAAAAAGGACTTGACAAGGAAATAATAATCGAGGCTATAGAAGCTGCGCTTGTGTCTGCATACAGAAAAAATTTCGGGGCAACACAGGACATCAGAGTCGATCTCGACAGGACAACCGGAGAAATAAGTGTTTTTATGTTAAAAAAGGTGGTCAGCGAGGTCAATGACGAACTGACAGAGATATCTCTTGAAGAGGCGCAGAAAAAAGATGAAAGCTATGCTGTTGATGATATATTCGAAATAGAAGCAACTCCCAGGAAGTTCGGGAGGATTGCGGCACAGACCGCAAAACAGGTGATTGTACAACGGATAAGAGAAGCTGAAAGGGATATAATATTTGACGAGTTCCTTAATAAAGAGGGCGAGATCATAACCGGAGTCATACAAAGAGTCGAGAGGAACAATATTATTGTGGACCTTGGACGCACGGAGGCTGTTCTTCTCTATTCTGAACAGGTGCCAGGTGAGACCTTCAAATTTAATGAAAGAATAAAAATGTATGTCCTTGAAGTTAAAAAGACGCCCAAAGGGCCGCAAATAGTTGTTTCCAGGACCCATCCCGGCCTTGTTAAAAGGCTTTTTGAGCTGGAAGTGCCGGAAATACATGACGGTACGGTAGAAATCAAGAATATTGCCAGAGAGGCAGGCTCAAGGACAAAAATAGCCGTGTTTTCCAGAGACAGCAATGTAGATCCCGTTGGCGCATGTGTTGGACAGAAGGGGACCCGGGTGCAGACTGTAGTGGATGAACTCAGAGGCGAGAAGATAGACATCATCAGATGGAGCAGTAATGTACAGGAGCTGGTCTCGGCGAGTCTCAGCCCTGCAAAGGTCATACAGGTCAGCATAGATGATGAGCTTAAGACGGCAAGAGTCACGGTGCCGGACTTTCAGCTTTCGCTGGCAATAGGCAAGGAGGGGCAGAACGCCAGACTTGCGGCAAAACTCACGGGATGGAAGATCGACATAAAAAGCGAATCTCAGCTAAGGGCAGCTATTGAGCAGCATCTGCTTAATTTCGACAGCAACTACTCGTATGACGAAGATGAAGAAGATGAATACACCGGCCCCTTACAAAATGCTCCTGTGACGCCTGATGAGGAAGGCTCAGGGCAGGGAGGGGACGAAGCTCCGGCAGATGATAAAAATGAAGTTTTGCCTGAATTATCGGGAGATGAGCAGATTGAAAAGTAAAAGGGTACCTCTCAGAATGTGTATCGGCTGCAGAAATATGAAGCCGAAGAAGGACCTTGTCAGGATAGTCAGGAATAAAGACGGGGCGGTGGAGATCGACCTTAAAGGGAAATCTCCGGGCAGGGGCGCTTATTTGTGCCCGGATCGTGAATGCCTTGCCAGAGCCCTTAAGGCAAAGAGAATTGAAAAAGAATTCGGCGCTGCCAATATGCAGGATATAGCTGCCGGACTCGAAGAGCTCTTCCGTGCGTGCACACCGCCGGATCAAAAGAATGAGCAGGCTGATAAAGGAGTTAATAAACAGGAGATATAGTGATTAAAGAAAACGTACTGAAATTTATCGGACTGGCAAAAAAAGCGGGAAAACTCAGAGAAGGCGAAAGAGCTTGCCTTGATTCTATTTTGAAGATGAAGGCAAAACTGGTACTGCTGGCGACGGATGCATCCGAAGGTACTCGCACAAAATTTATCCGTGCCTGTTACGATAATGAGATACCAACTGTGTCGTATGGCACGAAGGAAGAAATCGGGAGGTATGTGGGAAAAAACCAAACGACAGTAATAGCGGTAACTGACGGAAGTTTTGCAGGCAGGATCAATGAAATGATAAATCCGGCACATGAAGCAGGTTTGACCGGAAATCGCGGGGGTGCAGTTAATGACAAAAACCAGGATATATGAACTGGCAAAGGACCTTAATACAACAAGTAAAAGACTGATGGAGAAGCTTAAGGAAATAGACATTGTTGTCAAGAACCATATGAGTTTTCTTGAAGATGATGAGCTAAAGGCTTTATATAAGCACATTGGTATTGCGGTTACCGCGAGTGAGGGGGAAAAAGCCGTTGAACTGCCCCGGGAAAAAGAAGAAGCAAAGCCTAAGGAGGCATCTGTGGCAACACCTGCTGCCGGCAAATCTCCGGTAACTGCAACCCCGGCGCAGCAGCAAACGTCAAAAAGCACAATAAGCAGCGCTCCCAGAATAATTCGGAGAAAAACCGAAGTATTTCTTGATTCGGAAACTAAAAAGCGTGATAGTTATACAGACAAATATAATGGAAAGTATGGCGCAAAGAACAGGTCTGAAGCAAACAGAAAAGCTTCGGGAGGCCGCGGCATCTCAGACAGATCGCCCTATCTTGTCAGATCTGATAATAATTCCGGGCTGAGACCCGGGTTTACAAGAGTTGATAAAAACGATTACAAGAGTATTATTGAATCTTATTCTGCCGAAGCTGGAAGGCAGCCTAAGACAGAAGGCATCCCCGGTGCGGCATTACGTGAAGGAACAGGCAGGGCAGGCCGCGCTCCAGCTGCCGGGACGGTGGGAAGGCAGCCTGCAGGGAAGCCACAGGAGGTATCTGCAAGGATTACCGAGGCTAAAACTGCTGTGACCGCAACAGCTGCAGCTGCAGAAGCAGCTAAAACACAAGCTGCAGAAGCAGAAGCAACCAAAGCAGTAACGGCTGCAGAAGCAGCCAAAACAGCAGCTGCAGGAGTGCTCAAAGGCACATCTGCAGTGGCAGCTAAAGCGACAGTTGCAGGGGTGGCTCCTGATATCGGCAATGATACCGGAACTGCTGTAAAGGCCGCCGGCTCCATGACCGGTGTAACAAATGATGTTAAGGCAGAAGTAAAGGCTGAAGCAGGAGCAAAGGCAAAGACAGGTGTAAAGACAGCTGTAAAAGCCGAGGCAAAACCTGAAATAAAGTCCGAAATAAAGCCAGAAATAAAAACCGAAACAAAGGTGGAGACAAAACCTGAAACAAAGGCGGAGACGAAGCCTGAAACAATTACCGTGACAGGAACAGAAGCAAAAACCGAAACAAAGCCTGAAACGAAGACTGAACCAGGAACTCGAACAAAACCTGAAGCCGTAGCTGCAAGCCCATCAGGTACGGGAAGGCCGACAAACACAGTTATAAGGAAACCTGCCGTACCCACAGGAGCCGGCACACCGTCATCACATGCAGGAAGAATGCAGGGCGCTCCACAAGTCTCCGGCGCTCCGCAGGCCGGAACTGTTTTCGGCAGGCCGGCAGATAGGAGATACCCGCCTGCAGGAGGCGAAAGACCCCACATGCCAAGGGAATCTTCTTATGGGCGTGATGCGGGGACAGGCAGAAGCACGTCCGGAGGAAGCAGCAGCAGCGTCAGACCATACAGCGGCGCTCCCGGTTACGGCAGCCGCGGGCAGAGTGAATCAAGGCCCGGAGCAGCAAGAGACGGCAGAAGTGACGACCGCCGCGGAAGGCCTTATTCACAACAACAGCAACAGCAGGGAGGGATGACTGCCGGGAGCGGGCGTCCGAGAACAGGCGGAGCAGAAAGACCAAGGCCCGGATTCGGCAGAGATCAGGGCGACAGGATAACTATCCCGAAGCCGGAGCTGAGCGAAACGGAAAGAATAACGGCAGCCGGAAGCCAGCGCGGTGAAACAAGGCGTGAGTATCAGCCCAGGAACACAGAAAAAGATGAAAAGAAAGATTTCCGTAAAGAAACGGCCAAGGCACAGACTGTCGGAAGGGAAGTCAGATTTGATCCGAAAAAAATGAATCTGGCTGAGAAAAAAGGCGTATCTGAAGTCCTTTCTGAAGACTTTGTTTTAAACGAGTTTTACAACGATGACAATTTGAAAGCCAAAAAGACGCTGAGAAGCCGCAGACCCGAAAAACCCAAAAAGATCATACCGCCGAGGGCGGTACTGACCCATGTGCTGATACCTTCAATAATAACCGTAAAGGACCTTGCCGAAACACTTAAGAAGACATCTGCAGATGTTATAAAAAAGCTGCTGCTGATGGGGACCATTGCAACACTTAATCAGGAAATCGATTATGAGACAGCAGCGATAATAGCTGACGAATTCGGCATAAAGGCTGAAAAGCAGGTCGAAATAAAAGAGGAAGACATACTGTTTGACGATGTTGAAGATACTGAGACTGAGCTTGTACAAAGGCCGCCGGTCGTTGTAGTCATGGGGCATGTAGACCATGGGAAGACCTCGCTGCTTGATGCCATCCGGCACTCCAATGTCATAGACAGCGAGGCCGGAGGAATTACCCAGCACATAGGGGCTTATACAGTTATGATCAATGACAGAAAAATAACATTCCTGGATACACCCGGACACGAGGCATTTACAGCCATGAGGGCAAGAGGAGCACAGGTGACTGACATTGCGATCCTGGTTGTCGCCGCAGATGACGGAGTTATGCCGCAGACAGTAGAAGCCATTAACCATGCAAAAGCTGCGAATGTTTCAATTATAGTTGCCATCAACAAAATCGAC
>JAQUNY010000056.1 GCA_028717405.1 Eubacteriales bacterium | reverse complement strand
ATGGGACGAAATTCTTCGGAAGCTATTTGAAGCAATGTGGTAATTGCCTAAGCACGGTCATAAAAGGGAAAGACTATTTCTACCATAGCGGTGTGGTCATGTCTGTTATAGGAGATGCTCCAAAGGTGGTCATAGATTTTGAGATGTATGATCCCAAAATGGATTCTGACAATAAAGATGAAGGAGAGCAAAGTGCGGCAATGCGAATACTTTCAAGAGTAATGGCGAATCATAAACAATTACTGGATGTTGTTGTGTATGATGCTTTGGTCTGCAATTCGGTTTGGATAAATAACTGCCTTGGTTATGGAATTGATACGGTTGTACGGGTTAAGAAGAACAATAATAAAAGCTTGAAACAAGTGAAAGCTTCGGCAAACAAATCGGAACCTGTGGCAGTATGGAATGATGAGAAAGGCATCATGGAGATATCAGTTTATGAGAAAGTTTTTATGATGTCAGGAATAGAGCAGCCGATGCGTATAGGGCTGATTTGGTATTCAACACTTCATAGAATATAGACAAGTGAATATGATGATTTGATCTGCAGGGAGGGGGGAGAGTCTGTCTTGAAGTCGGAAATGTAAGGAAGAATAGTAAATATATGTACATATATAATGTTAATTACAATAAGGTAATCGGTATAACCATATCGTTATCTTTTAATGTAGTAAGGTTGTCGTACAGGCAAACTACACCGCCTTGTCCCCTTCTGATATCCGGGATCTTGTCGAGCTGCCTGAATGCAGCCAGGTCTGACTTTTCAGGATCTGCGTGTTTTTTGATCTCAATAGGGTAAAATGTTCTGCTGTCCTCAACAATCAAGTCGATTTCGTTTCCGTCACGGTCACGGTAGAAATACAGCGGTAAGTCCAATATACCCATATTGCTATAGCTTTTGATTATCTCGCCAATGACGAAGGTTTCAAAAAATGCTCCCGCCATCGCACCGTTTTTCAAGACATCCGATGTATTCCAACGGGTAAGGTATGCCGCAAGACCTGTGTCTAAAAAATACAGTTTGGGTGTCTTGACTGTCCGCTTAGTAATGTTGTTGTAATAAGGCTTTAACAAGTAAAGCAGATTTGATGCGATTAATATTGAAAGCCACCGTTCTGCTGTAGGCTGGCTTATACCCACATCCCGCGCAAGCGAAGCCAGATTAAGCAGTTGTCCAGTATAGCTTGCTGCTACTGTTATAAACTGCATAAACTTAACCTCATCGCCAACTTGCGCCAAATCACGGACATCGCGCTCAATGTAGGTCCTGATGTATGCGGCATAGTACATCTGCCAGTCATAACCGGGATTGGCGCAAAGCTCAGGAAAACTGCCCCGGTGTATATTATTCCATACTTCGGCATAAGGTATGTCGGCTCTGTCTTTTTGCCGGCTCGCAAAGTATTCGTCGGTCGGCAGGAACGGAGAGCGGAAATCAACGCCATACAGCTCCCGCAGGGAAAGCCCCTGCAGATTTAGTATGCCGAGGCGTCCCGCCAGAGACTCGCTGACATTCTTCATCATTTCAAACTGCTGAGAACCTGAGAGATAAAACTGTCCCTTCTTTTTTTCCTTATCCAGTATGATTTTGATCTGAGGGAACAAAGACGGAGCATGCTGCACCTCGTCAACAAAGATAGGAGGGGGATTGTCTTTAAAAAATGTCCCGCTTTGTTCGACCGCGCTTACAAGCTGGATCTTATCGTCCAGCGTGACATAACCTATATCTCCCGTGACTTCCTGAAGGAGCGTAGTCTTGCCGACTCGGCGTGCCCCTGTCACAAGTACCGCGCCGAACATTTTTGATAGTTTTTGGATTGTTTTATCAGCGTGCCGATTATAATGCATACCGAATACGACCTTTCAGCTAATTTAATATTTAATGTTATTTTAGCCGAGATTATATTATTTGTCAAGAGAATGGCGTATGAAGTATGGAGATTAATCAACAGTCGCCAGTTGACTTGTCAACTGGCGTAAAGAAAATAAATAGAAACTACCTTATAATAAACATCTCCTGTAATATTCGCCCATCATCTCTTTGTTTTTCGAAGCCGGCATTAAGGGCAGATAGGTATTGATATATTTTTTCAGCGCAGATCTGTTGATTTTTTTCGGCTTTTCGCCCATATTCCTTTTGCTGTTATTATACAGAATATTATTCAGATAATCCTGTTCAAGCTTTATACCGTGTGCTGTATGATTCCTCGGGACTTCAAACACATCATCGGTTTTTAGAAATCTGTATACTTTTTGGGCCAAACTGCTAACATACTCTATACCACCGGAAATCGTTGCATCTGTGGCATAGAAAATACGGTCCGAGTAATCCCGGAATATTTTGTACCAATCATCATAACGTTCTCTAAACCCGTCAAACATTTCCCCGCCCGGGTCCAAATCAATGGTTACATTCGGGTATTTTTCGAATACCCGGATCATTTCATTGGGGTTATTTGACAGAAAAAAGGCGTGTGCCAACATAACTCTCAGGTTTGGATGCCTGTCGAGTATTCCGTAAGCCAAGGTGTATAATCGATCATAGGCAGGAAAAGAAGGGTCTGTGTAAAACCAGCCTCTTTTAACAGCTGCTTCAGGAACTCTATATTTATCTCAGAAGAAATCGGGGTCTGCGACATGCCAACACATCGGGACGTCATATTTTTCGCAGTAATCAAAATATGTTTCAAAATCTTCAAGCCGTTTTTCCATATCCAGAAATTCACATTATTGGAACAGCACATTATGTCTATATATCAGAATAAAGAGTTTCGATGAATTGGGCTGCATATCAGTTCATCCCGGAGGGAGAGGCATGCATTCAGCATGCGCGATGGCGGCGCCCACTGCTGTGGCATATTCGGCATTCACAGGTATGTGGAATTTTACACTAAACAATTTTTCAAGGCTGTCAAAGATGTCACGGGACTGCGGTACATTTGTGAGGCTGCCTGTCAGAACAATATCCGCAGTTTTCTTCATTTGTGATGCGAAAACCGAGAGCATTCCGACAGTCTCAAACACCAGATTAATAATGCCCATGGCGATATCCGCTCTGGATGCGAGATCGTTCAGCTTGCCGAAATTTGAGGCCGTTGTACCCGGAGGAAGGCCGGTCAGCTCGTTGCTGGATATGTCGCCTATTGTCAAATCTATATTTGACAGAGTCCCGCCCTGAGCAGCCTCTATCAGCTCCGAAAATCCGCGCACATTGAGCATCCTGTTTGAGAGACCCAGGAGAGTGCCTCCGCCCACACCTGTGCCGCCCATATGTTCTACCCCGGTTCCGTCAGCCATAACAAATGCTGTCCCGGTACCCATGCTCACAACTATCGCCCTGCCAAGTCCGCTGAGGAAGAGCCCGCCTCTTCCTGTTGCCATGAACTCATCTACTTTACCGGTCGGTATGCCATATATTTTATCTGTGAGAAAGGAGGAGCCGACGCCTGTGACCATAATACTTCCGATATCTCTGATCGTCAGGCCCGTAGTTGTCAGATATTTCCCGAAAGCACCGTAGACCGAAGCTATCGGGTCGGTTGCCTTGACAATCAGCGGGGCTGATATGCTGCCGCCGCTGAAGCCGACGATTTTTGTAGTGCTTCCGCCTATATCTATACCAATAATCTTATTCACTGATATTGCCCTCCAGTGTGTTCAGCTTTATGGCGGCATATACCTGCAGAGGTTTCATTTTTCCCGGCTGCTGTCCTTTTTCAGGACCGGACATTTTTTCTTCATGCCGAGGTATTCTTCAGGTTAAAGTATTCTTTTTGGCTATCCTGTAATATGCCAGTACTATTGCTGAGGTTATGACTGCCGAAACCGCAGCTTCCGCGATAGCGTTTGTTGTAAAGACAGAAATAAGTATGGCCTTGAAAGGGGCGCCTGCTTTTTCTGCAACTTCTTTGGCGTAAATCAGGTACAGCATTAAGAAAACAAGGCCAGTATTTGTAAGGCTGCCGGCAATGCCGGCGGCAAGTGATGCTACTGTCTTCTTAAGAGTGTCCTTTTTAATTAGTTTGGATACAAGGAAATACACATAATATGCCGCAACGCCGATGAACATCCTGGGCAGGACCGATATAAGCGGGTTGATAAAAAGCGGATCAAACGGGCTGAGGGGCCTTAGCAGCGCATGCAGCATCAGGACGACTCCAAGCGAAGTGCCCATTATGAAGCCTGCCGCAGGTCCGAGGATTATGCCGGTTATGATCGTCGGGATATGTGTGATTATTGCGCTTATCGCGCCCAGTGGTATTGCTCCCAATGGCGTGCTGTCCAGGATGATGGTTACCGCAAGCATGAGTCCGAGAATTGCCAGGTTCCTTGGTTTCTTGAGAAAATCAAACATTTCAGTTCCTCCGTTCTTATTCCCCTGAGGGATACAAGTCGAATTTTTAGATTCCTGCATATCATACAAAAATCCTTAAGTCCGGTTCCATTTACGAATACCGGCTTTTTTCAAAGATAACATATTTCAGATATTTTGACAATAGCATGGCTTAAATATTTGCATGACTTAAATATTTGTACGGAGGAAAATGTATTTGGCCGATGAGTTGTTTTGTCAGATGTAAATTGTATTTGACCGGTGCATATAGTAGAATGAAGCGGGAAGCATATTAAAAGAGGTTGAGTGATATGCGGGGAAATGAAGCGAAGGATACAATGAAAAATACAGTAAAAGACGCGGCAAAAGATATTATGGGCGACCAGGCACACAGGCCGCTTTCCGTCAACAAAGCCAGGCTTCTGAAGTACTCGGTCGGACTGATCGTCTGCCTGGCTGCGGCAGTGTCTGCGTTCTTGCTGGACCGGAGCGGAGTGGGGATCGCCGGTTTCGGCGAGAAACACACCGTGATGCACGCAATATTTGTCGTCATGGCCTGTATTGGCGCATTTAACCTGCTGATGCTGTTTTCCATGCTGCAGGTCAGGTTGAAGAAGGGGATTGAAAGCGAAGTCGTTATGCTGGGCAAATTCAATAAGGTATTAACCGGCTTCGCACTGATGATAGGTGTTGCCTATATTTTCGGCAGGCTTGACGCTTTCACGGCATTTTTCACAATGTTTGGCGGCATGCTCCTTGGCTGGTCTCTGCAAGCCCCGGTAAGCGGCTTCGCAGCCTGGATAATGGTGACGATAATGCGGCCGTACAGACTGGGCGACAGGGTCCACTTCCCGAGCCTGGGTCTGATAGGCGACGTTGTCAAATTTACTCCCATGTATCTGACACTCAACCAGGTCGGCGGGTCCATAGGCAGTGAAGAGACTGTTGGCAAGATGATAAATGTGCCTAATGCCATGCTTTTCGGACAGGTTGTTATCAACAGCACATATATGAAAACAAAGGAAACTGCTTCATATATACTTGATGAGATACTGTTTAAGGTAACTTTTGACTCCGATTGGGATACAGTAGAGTCGATATTGCTTAATGTCGCACGTTCTGTTACCGCCGATATAATGGAGAAAACGGGTACTGAACCTTATATAAGGGCTGACACATGGGATTATGGCACATTGTTCAGGCTGAGGTACATGACAATGGCCACCGACCGCCCGAGGATAACTTACGAAATAGTTAAAAACGCAATAAAGCAGATCCAGACAAACAGGAACGTCGACCTTGCCATACCATATGTCTATTCGTTCAAGAGAGGCCTGGACAATGCCGGCGCAGCCGCAAAGACCGGTGAAGTCGTTGAACAGATAGAAATTTCCAAAATCCATGGAATAAGGCTTGATGATGAGGGATACTGGAAAGATAATGAAGAGGAAGTTCTTGAAGTGGCAAAAAAAATCACAGAGGTCGGCCTGTTACAGCCTATCGTGGTTGCTCACGACATAAACGGCGAGGGGTATAATCTGGTATTTGGTGAAAAAAGGCTGAAGGCCTGTATACTTCTTGGATGGGAAAAGGTTCCGGCAATCATCAGAAATCCCATCGGGATCGATGTAACCAGGTAGTACGAGTCCAAATATATATCAATATTATTGAGGTAAGTGTAAGTATGCCGCTGTTTGCGATTTCGGACCTGCACCTGTCTTTTGGCACAGACAAGCCGATGGACATCTTTGGTGAAGGATGGTCCGGTTACACAAATAAACTATCTGAAAACTGGAAGCGCACCGTCGGGCCTGATGACCATGTGATAATCCCCGGAGATATTTCATGGGCAATGAACCTGAAGGAGGCCTACGCCGACTTTGCTTTTATTGAATCGCTGCCGGGTAAAAAAATAATTTCCAAAGGTAACCATGACTATTATTGGACGACTGCCGCGAAATTAAACAGGTTTATCGATGAGAACGGGTTCGGCAGCATTTCCTTTATGCATAATAACGGCTTTGTGATCGAAAATATTGCCATATGCGGGACCAGGGGATGGAAATCTCCCGGTGATAAGGACTTCAGCGACGAGGATAACAAAGTTTACCGGCGTGAGTTGCAGCGCCTTGAGGCTTCGCTGAAAGAGACGCTCAAATATGATCCCGGGATTGATATAGTCGCAGCACTGCATTATCCTCCCTTCAACGCAAGGAGGGAACCGACGGAATTCGTCGGGATCATGAAAAAATATGGAGTGAAAACATGCATATATGGGCATCTGCATTCAGAAGGCATACGCGGCAGGGTTGAGGGGATCGTAGACGGGATAGACTACAGGCTGGTGTCTGCCGACCATCTTCTTTTTATGCCGATGAAGCTGAACTGACCGGATCTGAACAGATTGATTTTTATGAATTTTATGAGCTTTTACCGGCATTTTTTGCCGTATTTTGTTGTATGCCTGTTGACGGTATGTTATAATCTGTGTTTGTTGTACCTTAAAATGAAGATCGCAGAAGATCGCTATAGGAATGTATAAAACAGGGGGACTGGCTTTTATGAATGTCAAGCTGGAAAAACCAGAGAAGAACGTGGTTCAATTTGAAATAGAAATCGAGCCTGAAAAGGTCGAAGAAGCAATGCAGAAGGCATTTATCAGGAATGCCAAAAAGTTCAGCATTCCGGGATTCAGGAAGGGAAAGGCGCCGCGCGGCATGGTCGAAAGGTTTTATGGCGAGAGTGTCCTTTATGAGGATACAATCAACATACTTTATCCCGAGGCTTTTGATAAGGCGGTAAGCGAAAATAATGTGAAGCCGGTTGAGAGGCCGGAGCTCGACATAAAGCAGATCGGGAAAGGCAAGAGCCTTATTTTTACCGCAAAGGTCACCATTGTGCCTGAGGTAGTCCTTGGCGAATATAAAGGGCTTAAAATTGAAACAGTGAAAAATGTCGTCTCGGATGATGATATTGAAAAAACGCTGAAGAATGAGGCCGAGAGGAATTCAAGACTTGTGGCGGTTGAAGGAAGGCCTGTGGAAAAAGGCGACACAGTCATAATGAATTATGAAGGCTCAATTGACGGCGTAACTTTCGAGGGTGGTGCGGCGGAGAATTTCAGCCTTGAAATTGGATCGGGCAGATTCATCCCGGGATTTGAGGACCAGATAGCAGGCATGGCAGCCGGCGAAGAGAAGGAAATCAACGTGACTTTCCCCGAGGAGTACGGAAAACCTGAGCTTGCAGGAAAGCCGGCGGTTTTTAAAACAAAGGTCAATGAAATAAAGAAGAAAGAGATACCGGCCATAGACGATGATTTCGCGAAAGATGTCAGCGAATTTGAAACTCTTGCAGAATACAAGGAAAGTATCAGAAAGAAGCTCACCGACGAAGCCGGGGCAAGAGATAAGAAGGCGGCTGAAGATGAACTGGTCGAAATTATTTCGAAAAGCGCCGTAATTGATATACCCGGAGTCATGATCGATAGCGCCGCAGAAAGCTCGATGGAAGATTTTTCGAACAGACTCTCTTACCAGGGACTTGATATTAATAAATACCTTGAAATAATTAAAAAAGACAAGGAAGAATTAAAAGCAGAGATGCGTGTCAGCGCTGAGGCCGGAGTAAGAAAGCGCCTGGTGCTTAACGCTGTCGCTGAGGCAGAGAAAATAGAGGCTTCTGAAGATGATGTCGAGGCGGAGATACTCAGCTATGCCAAAAATTATGGGGTAGACAAGAAACCTGATGAACTTGAGGAATTCAAGAAAAAAATCAGGGAGGAAGAGCTTGATTTCATCAAGGATAGCATAGTGCTGAAGAAGACTGTGGAATTTATTTATGCGAATGCAGTAATAAAAGAAAAGGCAGATGGGGAGGATGTTGCTGCAAAAGCTGATGACGCAGATATCGCAGATCTCACAGATGCAGCGGAAACCGCCGATGTCGCCGATGTCGCCGGTGCCGCAGGCAACGCCAATGATACGGTTGACACAGATGATAAAATAAAAAGCAGAAAGAAGGTGACATAAATGAGCCTTGTACCAATAGTAGTAGAGCAGACAAACAGAGGCGAGCGTTCTTATGATATATACTCAAGGCTTCTAAAAGACAGGATAATAATGCTTGGCGAAGAGGTAAATGAAATTACGGCCAGCCTCGCCATAGCGCAGATGCTTTTTCTTGAATCAGAAGATCCTGAAAGTGACATTAAATTATATATAAACAGTCCCGGAGGTTCGGTGACGGCGGGGTTTGCCATATATGACACAATGCAGTATGTCAAGCCTGACGTGTCGACCATATGCGTCGGGATGGCGGCCAGCATGGGGGCCTTTCTCCTTGCAGCAGGCGCAAAGGGAAAAAGGTTTGCCCTCCCCAACAGCGAGATAATGATACATCAGCCTCTGATAAGCGGCATGGGAGGACAGGCCTCAGATGTGAAGATCAGGGCCGACCATATCATCAAGACAAAAAATAAGCTTAACCAGATACTCAGTGACATAACCGGCCAGCCGCTTGAGAAGATCGAAAAGGATGCCGACAGGGATTTTTTCATGTCTGCCGGGGAAGCAAAGGAATACGGGCTGATCGACGAAATAATGATAAGGGTGAAAGATAAAGGCAAAGCCGCCAAACAGTAAAGAAAACAATGGCGGCGACTGGCACGGAAAAACAATGGCGATGGCATATGGAGAAAACACATGTCAAGATATGAAGATAAAAAGCATGTAAAATGCTCTTTTTGCGGCAAAGGCCAGGAGCAGGTGAAAAGAATAGTAGCGGGGCCCGGGGTATATATCT
>JAQUNY010000055.1:7451-9148 GCA_028717405.1 Eubacteriales bacterium | reverse complement strand
CTCAGGCCTCTCTGTCGCAGACGCCAGGGCTAAGATCCAGGCCGCTGCTGAGGCGAAGGCTGCTGAGAACCTCAAGAACGCCGCCGCTAAGTTCGGCGTTGACATCTCAGGCCTCTCTGTCGCAGACGCCAGGGCTAAGATCCAGGCCGCTGCTGAGGCGAAGGCTGCTGAGAACCTCAAGAACGCCGCCGCTAAGTTCGGCGTTGACATCTCAGGCCTCTCTGTCGCAGACATCAGAGCTAAGATCCGGGCGGCCGTAGAAGCACTGAATCAAAAATAAGCTGCGCAGTCGCGACAGCAAAAACACAGGCAAAAAGTAAAGCACTGATTCAAACATTAGCAATGCACGAATCAGTGCTTTTTATATCATATAATTTATCAGTCTTATTTATCAGTAGCTAAATACAGGTGAATCCGCCGTCGATTACCATATTGAGCCCTGTAGTATATGTAGAAGCATCGCTCATCAGATATATTACTGCTCCTGCCAGTTCCTCAGGAGTTCCCATTCTTTTAAACGGAATAATATTCTCCCAGTATTTCCTCCATTCCTCCCTCACAGCAGCCGTCATTTCAGTTCGAATGTATCCAGGGCTTATGCTGTTTACACGGATGCCCTTATCCGCCCACTCAACAGCCAGAGTTTTTGTCAGATGTATAACAGCCGCTTTGGATGTGTTATATGCCGCCTGGCACTGGGGCAGATTAACTATAATACCCGACATTGAGGCTGTATTCACTATGGATCCTTTTTTATTTTCCCTGATAAATTGCCTGGCCGCGGCGCGTGCGACATAAAAAACGCCGTTAATGTTTACATCCATAACCCTTTTCCAGTCTTCACTGCTCACATTTTCAGCAGCGCCGTGCATAACTATTCCCGCATTATTGAATACTGCGTCAAGCCCACCCGCATAAGAGGAAAAAGCAGCTATCGTTTTATCAACCATATCAGGATCTGTGACATTGCACTTAAACGATGCGACCTTGACTTTATGTGTAACTCTTATCTCCTCCGCAGTCCTGGCTGCCGCATCAGCCTGAAGGTCAATTATACCCACATTTGCGCCGCATTCACCAAGAATCCCGGCTACGCACTTCCCTATGCCTTGCGCTCCGCCGGTTACAAGTATATTTTTGCCTTTAAGTTCAAATTTCTTCATGAATTTCATAGCTTGTATCCTCCATGTCAGATAATAATGATTTGAATACTTTTGTCCTGTACAGGCAGACCGACAGTCTGCAAAGGTGAGGAAAACACTGCAAAACAGGCTTTAATCAACAATTTAATTATATTATATCTGAGCAGATTCCACAAGCCGGCCAGGGAGGGCGATGCGCCTTAGGAGTAATTCCTTTAATTGCTTTAATCGTTTAGTCTGATCTCCCATCATCATTACTCCGGGTAAAATAATGAACAATCAACTCGAAAATGGTTATTTTTATTTCCATAAATTGAAATATGAAAATTACAGAAGCGGGCATAGAAAGACGTATTGCCTTCTATACCCGCCGGTTTCATTAACGGTTACTGTACAAATATATTGTTACTCCTATATTGTTACCTCTATATTGTAGCCTCTATATTATTACTGTTCGCAATATTCATCAACGAATGCCTCAAGCTGAGTCTTCCCGCTCTCAAGTGCCTGCGAAACACTCATTTTCCCATCCATGATCGGATTTACAACTAATGC
>JAQUNY010000055.1:0-7351 GCA_028717405.1 Eubacteriales bacterium | reverse complement strand
TATTGTAGCCTCTATATTATTACTGTTCGCAATATTCATCAACGAATGCCTCAAGCTGAGTCTTCCCGCTCTCAAGTGCCTGCGAAACACTCATTTTCCCATCCATGATCGGATTTACAACTAATGCTTTCAGCATATTGGAAAATGCATAATCCCCTATAATATAGTAGTCAATATACATTTTCTTTCCTGTAACATTAAAATTCACATCATATTCCTTCTTCGTGGTTATAACGATCCTGTCAGCCCCTGATCCACCCGGCTCCCACAATTTCGGGTATGCATCCATGACTTCTCTGAGATAAGGCAGAGTATTAAGGTTTTCATCCCATGAAACCATTACATATTTTAATATCTCTCCTATTTCATTCGCATAAGGCGTATTAACCATAGCACCATACAATGTGGGATTCACAACAAGAAGGTAATCATCAACATCGGGGCCAAGGGGAACAGGTGCCACAAGTGAGGATTTCAGTGGTGCACCCTTGTAACCGCCCTGATGACGCGAGTTATATCCTGCTACATTTATAAACATTGCTGCCTGACCGTTTGCATAATACTGGTAACAGGCTGTACTTCCCGGATATTTAAACACCTTATGGACATAAGCCAGGTCTGAGATAAACTGAAATGCCCTCTGTGCCTCAACATCAAAAATATCAGCTGCATACTTCCCGTCATCTTTCTGCACCAGTGGTATCGCTCCATTTGAATAAAGCATCATCTGCGCGAAATAAAATGTACTGTCTGAAGTCATAGCCCACTGGTCGGTTACTCCATCTCCATTTGTGTCCCTGGTCAGGTTTATGCAAACATCAAGGAATGTTTCCCAGTTCCACCTTTTTGCTATTACCAGATCAAGTATGTCGGGCTGCCCCTCTCGCTGAAACAGGTCACTGTTATACTGCATGCTCCCGATATTGTAGGGAGTCGTCCAACTTCCAAGCGCGACCTCGGGGCCTGGCGTCAGCACATAATGTTTGCCCTTCCATTTAAAGTTATAGAGAAAGTCATACGCCTTAATCAGTGGATCTTCAAAATTGATTTTGTCATCAAGTTCAAGCAATATCTTGTTTTTTACAAAAGGCATATAATGCGAAAATGTACTTATTGTGGCGATATCTGTCGTCCTTAATCCAGCTATCATATTTGTTATGATGTCCCTGCCGTATTGCGAAGTATTGCTGCCGCCGAAATTTACTTTCTCTATTTTGAAATTAAACTTTTCCTGCGCTTCCTCAAGGCGTTTCCCGAAAACTGCATATTGCGCATTGGCTGCAAAATCAGGTTCAGTCGTACCATAATAAGATAGTAAGATCGTTTGCCCCTTCATGTCGATAACTGCTTCCTCTTCAACACCACCCGTCTCTTCTGTTTCTTCCGCAGGACTCTCCTGAGCTCCCTCGGTAGCGGCCGCATCGGTCTCAGTCTCCGGGGCTGCCTCTGTTTTTACTGCTGTTGCCGCGCCGGCTGCGGATGTTGCCCCAGCTGTTTTGGCTGCAGTCGCAGCTGCAGTTTTCGTCGTCACAGGTGCTGCAGTTTTTGAAGTTCCCGGAGTCTTAGTTGTTTCATCTTCCTCCTTTGCGCACGCCCCAAATAAGGCAATCACCATAAGTGCCGCCAATACAAGCGCCAGGATCTTTAACAGCTTCTTCTTTTTCATACATCTTTCCTCCTTTTTCTGCAGCTGATGAATCCTCCATCAATGCCGCATGATATTTTTCCCTTCATGGTTTGATCACTTACCTGCAGTCAGATCTAATATCATATTATTCTTTTCATAGTAATCTATGACATCCTGTGTCAGCTCATAAGGCTTTGTGCGGTCTATCTCCCACTGTTCCTTCCCCTCTGCCCTGAATTTGTTTATGAAGAGGTTTTTTATCTTTTTCCGTTCTTCAAGATGTATCATACAAGCCCTGATACAACCACAGGCGCCTTCAATAGCATTGCCGTAATCGTAGAATTTCTTAAACTCTCCCTCGAACGGGTTCAATTCTTTTTTATACCCGCCAACCATGCCTTTGCTGCAGGCAGGAGGATCGAACCTGCCCCATTCTATCTCATGCCCTGCAACTGTGACCTTAACTGATTCGTTAAGGCTTATGGCATTGCCATGGCAGTGTCTGACACATTCCTTACACCTGTCGCAAATTTTTCCCTCATATATCGAATCCGGCTCAAGCTCAGCATCAGTCAGCAGGATTGCAAATCTTTGCCGAGGGCCAAACTCAGGTGTGAGAAAAACTTTTGACCATCCGATTTCGCCAAGCCCCGCCATATACGCCGCAATACGAAAATGTACAAGCACATCCGGATAGGGCTTGCCTTCTCCCGCAGGCCTGCTCCATCCTTTTTTAAATTTGCCGGTTCCGGTATGTACAGCTTCATTTCCGTTTATGTTTGCCATGGGTATAGTCTCATAGCCATGATCTTCCATAAAACGTGTTATATTCCAAAGTACCATAGGTCCATAAATCTGATTGATCGCGGCATATCCCATCGATGGGTAATTGCTGAAAAGCGTGCCTTCCTCAATGCCGCGCAGAGTCCCCCTTGCTATTCTGAATGCAACTACAATCATTGATCTGGCTCCGGGGAAAATATACCGGGCATCCATTTGCTTCGGGGCTCCCTCGAATCTGTCCATTGACGAAATTCCGACCAGGTCTGCTCCGCATTTCTTTGCATACTCTTTAACTACCCTTGAAGTCAGCATAAGATGTCATCTCCTTTTCCATTTCACGAAAATATTTAATTCAATAACTGTATTTTTAAGCAAAGCACTCTGTCTGCTATTCAGATCGATCTTTATTCCTGTGTTTTTATGATATATCCCCTATGTATGCCGGTAAATAGCGAAAAACAAGAATAATATATTGAAAATATACTTTTTATAAATGTTCTTTTAACGTTTTATTCCCATTTTTTCTGGTAAAATAATATTAGAGTAATAATACATGGATCATCTGATTAACATCTGATTAACACTGATTGCAGCTGATTGCAACTGATTAACAAAGACAGAAACCAGGTGAAAACAAATTGGGAAAACCTTATCTATATAAATCTTTACCTTATCCGACTGAACTGCTTGACAAAATCAGCGCCTGTCAATGTTTCAAGCAAGTACACACAGATGACATACACCCATATATCAGATTCATCAGCTATATAACCATGGCCTCCTCTGCAAGCATACAGTCGCGAATGACTTATGATGCAAGACTGATGTACATTTGCGGAGGTGTTGGCCAATTCTCCTATGCCGGAGAGCTGTATGACCTTGAAAAGGGTGATCTTCTTCTCTGGAATCCGGCAGTAGAATATGGTCTGAGGATCAGAAAAGGCGACAATCTTAATATTATTGCCATCAATTTTGATTATACAAATGATGCTTCCCGGATCCTGCCAAAAACAATCTCTCCATCAAGATCCTCTGTTTTTAACTACTCACGCATACATGAGTTTTGTGTTTTCAAAGATAACGAAGCAATGAACAAACTTATATGGATAAAAAACATGCAGGAAGAGGAATCACTTCTGGCCAGGATAATGAAGGAGCACCAGTTTTTGAAAACCAACTACCTGTTGAAATCACGCAGTATGTTTCTTTCACTGCTTGCCAGAATAGTTACTGTCATCTCGATGTCCTGCGGCAGATCCGGTTCAGATTCGGCAATGGACGAGATACTGGATTATATCCAGGACAATTGTACCGAACAACTCACCAACAAAACGATCGGCGAAATGTTCAACTTCAACCATGTGTACCTTGCCAGGCTGATCAAGGAATGCACAGGGTACCCTACACACAAGTATCTGCTGTACTGCAGGATCAGAAAAGCCCTCGATCTCATGCATTTTACCGACAAAACCATTGCTGAGATCTCATATGAAACCGGCTTTGAATATTATAATAATTTTTCTTCATGCTTCAGAAAATTTACCGGCATGAGCCCCAGGCAATACATCAAATCAGGGAATCCCTGATTCCGTTGCTGACAAAAAATCATAAGAAAACTACACAAAAAATCATAAGATTTATGAGTATGACAGAAAGCTCTGGTATAATATCGTATAGCAAATGTGTTGCACATAAACCATAATTACAGATAATGCGGTAATAGATAATATGATTGCCAGAACCGCTGATATCAGGACATTGGCGAAAAGGGGTTTGAAATATGATGAATACTGTAAAATATTGCCGCCTTCCGGGAAACGGGCTTCCGGTAATCAGCGACGTTGATATCATTGTTGCAGGAGGAACTGTCAGCAGTATTGCAGCAGCTGCAAAAGCAGCCCGTATGGGCTCAAAAGTCTTTGTGGTAGGATATTTGCCATATATGGGCGAAGATATCTGCGGCACTTACGGATATTTATTTGAAAACCAGTCAGGCAATCATCCTTTACTCAGAAAAATGTTCCCTCCCTGCGCAGGAAAGACGCCGACGCCATTTAATGTGAAAAAGGCTCTTGAAGATGAATTAATTGATAATAACGTCAACTTTCTTTATTCCTCCTATATCACTGATGTATTGGTTAATGAACAATCCGAGCCCGAGGGTATTGTAATAATCAACCGTTCAGGCCGGCAGGTGATCCTGGGCAAGGTAATAATAGATGCCACAGCCGGAGCTTATGTAGCCGGATTGGCAGGCGCAGATTTTGTTAACAATAATACCGGAGAGCCGCAGCTGTTTAAATTCATTTCAGTCGGAAATACATCTGATCCCGGATTGGAAAGAAAAAGTCTTCCTGCCTCTCCCAAAACCTCCAGGAATGAATATAATGCATATGAATATTCAGTGAGGATCCCGATGAAGGACTGGTCATTCC
This sequence comes from Eubacteriales bacterium, assembly GCA_028717405.1. Lineage (GTDB taxonomy): Bacteria > Bacillota > Clostridia > JAQUNY01 > JAQUNY01 > JAQUNY01. The sequence goes on along the minus strand of JAQUNY010000055.1, from coordinate 2,506 downwards.
CCTCCCTATGCAGTGCAGAGCAGGAGATACGCAGCATGGTATGGGACCCTGACCAGGCAGATGCAGCAGATAATCTATTTTACATTCCGCCTTTTAAAATCAAAGGTGTTCTGGCAGGTAAAGGCAATTTATTTGACCCCAAAAAAATATCGGCAGAGGCGTTTATACCCAATAACCTTAAAAGGTTTTATGTCCTGGGTGGCTGTGCTGATATTGAGCGTACCGCTGTATATGATATGCAAAAACCGGAGAATGCTGTCGCATCAGGTGAATTCATCGGAGAAGCGGCTGCCAGCATGGCAAAAAATGCTGAAAAACGTTCTGTGCAAAATATGGGAATACGCTCTTCACAATTGTTAAAGTACACAGGAATTACAGAACCCAAAGAAACAAACAACATCGCTGGAACAGTTCATACCGTCTCCACACCGATACGCCCAATATTGGGAAACAGGACTTTTTGTATAAATGATACTTTAATCCCGGTAATAGGTGAATATGATGTTGCAGTTGTCGGCGGAGGGACTTCCGGCGCGAATGCAGGAATCAGCTCAGCCCGGAATGGAGCTGGCACAGTGGTTGTCGAGTATTTGCACGCCCTTGGCGGGACTCAGACAATGGGCAGGGTCAGTCCGTATTTTGACGGATACAGGCAGGGTTTTACGGAGGAAATTGACAAGGGTGTAAGCGGGATGGCGCCGGAGAATCATGTTTCAAAAAAAGTTATAAAAGAAAAAAGATACACTATAGAATGGAAAGCTGAATGGTATCGCACACAGTTGCTGAAAGCAGGCGGAGAAATATGGTTTGGCGGGCTGGGCTGCGGTGCGGTTACAGATAAAGGCGCCGTCAGGGGCATATTGATAGCCACTCCCCAGGGATTGGGTGTCGTTCTGGCTCATGTGGTCATAGATTCCACCGGAAGCGGCGATATTGCCATTGCGGCAGGCGCCGGCTACGAATATACAGATGCTGAAACATTGGCAGTACAAGGTGCGGGGCTGCCATCAGTGACGCTCGACGATAATTGGCATAACACTGATTGGACATTTACAGACGACAGTGATGTTTTTGATATCACAAGGTTATTTGTGGCCGGCAAGGCAAAGTTCAATGATGTGTACGATATCGGGAAATTGCCTCAAACAAGGGAACGCAGAAGGATCGTGGGAGACCACACAGTATCTGTAACCGATGTAATAAACCACCGCAGGTATCCTGATACCATATCCTTCCATACCAGTTCATTTGACACGCACGGGTATACCGTTGACCCTTATTTTACGATACTGCCGCCACTTAAACGGCACGTCATATACGATGCGGATGTACCTTTAAGAAGCCTTACCCCGAAGGGGCTGGACAATATAATTGTCACAGGTCTTGGAGCCAGTGCTCACAGGGATGCCATGCCCGTGATCAGGATGCAGCCATGTTTGCAGAATCAGGGGTATTCCGTTGGATATGCATGTGCTTTAGCTGTAAATAGCAATTGCAGCATTCGTGATGTGGATATTAAAAAGGTTCAGGCTCACCTGGTGGAAAAAGGTATTTTACCGGAACGCGTGCTTACAGACAAAGATAATCTCCCCTTCTCTGACAAAGAGTTTGAAAAAGCGGTTTCAGAGCTTCCTCGCGAAATGAACGGGCTGCAAGTGCTGCTTACTGATAAAGTAAAGGCTGAAAAGTTGCTGCTTGAAGCATTCATGCTATCAGATCAGGATTGCGATAAGGTGGTGTACGCACAGGTTCTTTGCATGCTCGGGAATGGAACAGGAGCGCAATATGTAGCAGAAAGCGTCAGGGCATATAATGAATGGGATCAGGGATGGGACTATACCGGTATGGGTCAGTTTGGGCCATGCATGAGCAAGCTTGACAGCCTGATTATTGCTTTGGGTGAGTCAAAGCAGGGATCTGCCCTGACATCTGTTCTCGAGAAAGCCGGGATACTGGCTCCGGACAGTTCATTCTCCCACTTTCGCGCAATCGCATCAGCCTGCGGGGCAATCGGGAGCTCTGAAGCTGTCAGTGTTTTGACTGATCTTCTGGAAATGCCGTCAATGACCGGTCACCACGTCACAACACTAAAGCAGGCCAGAAGCGAAATCGTACCTGCTGCCATAGACGTTACCATACGCAATAAGGTCCTTCGGGAAATTTTTCTTGCCTGTGCCCTATATAAGTGTGGGGACAATGACAGGCATACAGGAGCGCAGATATTAAAGAATTACAGCAATGACCTGCATGGGCATTATTTCAGGCACACATACGGCGCGCTTAACAGCCGCTGCAGATAAGAAAAGGCATCCCCGGAGATTATGCAAACTGCGCAGAATATATCAAAAAACCGGATATAATGATAAATAATAAATCCGGTTTTTATAATATAATCAGCCTGTATGTCAAAGAAATAGCTTATACATTGTGCCGGCTTATAAGTTATAAATATTCAATCGGATGTTATCCGGTGCTTTACACTTCACAGTCAGAAGGAGGAATCGAA
>JAQUNY010000054.1 GCA_028717405.1 Eubacteriales bacterium | reverse complement strand
ATTTATAGTAGTGTAGCGGTATTTGCGGTAAACTGCGGTGAGGTGGCTGAGGTGACTGAGGTGACTGTAGTGATTTAAGGCAGTTTTCGGTGATTTCAGGCGCTTTGTAACTACTATAAACATCGGGTAAACATCCGGCCAAAAAGTGCCTGATAACGCTCATTAAAGACACAGTAGTTACTCACTTCATCCCAATGCTTAAAAGGGATACAATCCTGGGTTTAACACCTTTACCTTTGACTGCGTTTTTTTAACTTGATTAATATTACTCATATGTCTTTACCTCCTTTATATCCCACAACAGCGGCGCCTAAAAGCGCTGCATCATAACCCAACGCAGTCATATCAATTCTCAGAGAGGGATTCCCCTGCAGGAAGATCTGCCTCTTCAATTCACTCTCCAGGGCATCAGCAAATAATCCAAAATCATTAGATATACCCCCACCCAAAATAACAGCAGATGGATTTACAATATTAGCTGCCGCAGCAATAGCCCTCCCCAGATAAACTCCGGTTTCCTCATAGATTTTAATGGCATGAATATTTCCATTTCTGGCAAGAGCCGCAATATTCCTGGCAGTGATCAGTGCAGAAGCATCAGGGCAAGTAGTACGATACCGCTTAACAATCCCCGGTCCGGCAGCCATAGCCTCAACACATCCATACCCACCGCACCCGCAACGGATAGCTTTAGTATCATCATATTCAACCTTCACATGCCCTATTTCGCCAGCACTTCCCAATGCACCACGCAGCAGTTTACCTCCGGCAAACACACCACCGCCAATCCCGTTTGAAACTGTTACCCATAGAAAATCGTCTATTTCAGTACATCGTCCAAAAGTACGCTCAGCAAGCGCACAGGCATTTACGTCATTTTCAATGAAAGCTGGTGTTTGAAAAGCCTCTGACAACATACTGGCAACAGGTATGTTAGATATGCCCGAAAAAGGTGAATACAGCCAAATACCATTTACTGGATCAGCAAGGCCAGGTATGGCAACACCGATACAGCTGAAACCTTTGGGTGCATAACTCTTTAGTTTTTCTGCACATTGCAGAATAATCTGCCATACTTCATCAAACCCAAACGTTGAGTCAAGGGCTTTGCGCTCTTTAGCATAAATATGACCGCTGGCATCTACAACAGCACACAGAAGCTTTGAGCCACCTATATCGATTGCTAATACAGGACGGGCATCTTGTATACTTCTTTCCAGCTTCAATCAAAAATCACCTGCCTGCCCGATTGAGCCGCTGACTGGTAGGCTGCATCAATTAATTTCATAATATCTACAGCCTGTTCCGGCGGGGAAATAAAGGGGATACGATCTTCTAAAATGCTGTCAACAAAGTGCCCAAACTCCGTGACAGTATACCCATCAGTTTTGAGCTTAGGCTCGATATTTACAAACTGATCTTCATCTCGCTTTATAATAATAAGCATGGAGTCTTTTTTTTCCTCCTTTTCATACGTTATGCCACCCTTATCTCCAAGAATCTGATAGTAGTTTTTTTCGGCTTCAATATTAGACGCCCAGCTAATTTCAAATTGCAGGCATGCGTCATTCTTCAGGTTAGCAAATCCTGTAACAAAATCCTCCACAGTATATGGCGAACTTAAATCAGCCTTAGCACCTTCAAAGGGAGCGCTTTAGCCCTTAGTGCAATTTTACATCATTATCGTCTTTCCCGCCATAATTATTACTATAATATATCCGGTTTGGCATTTATTGCCATTCCACGTTGCAGACTTCCCCCACTCCCCTTTTTGCATAGTCAGTATTAAATTTCAACCCTAATTATCCGGTATCAAAGATCAGTTTCCAGTCATACTTAAACAGATATAGCCCCTTGAGCAGCAATCATCGGAAGTCTGGTTCCTGCCAGAGAGCCTGGCAAATATATTTTCTTTGAGAATACAGCTCAATACTATGGAAACACTTTGAATCTTAAATCATTCTGCTTTGTGTCCGGTGGTATCTGAAATATAGTTCTTGCGAATTTCTCCCTCGCTTCCTGTTAGATTCTAACAGGAGGTTTGAGGGAAGAAAAGCCCGAATTTGATACACATATCAAATAGCTGTAAAAGCGCGTAAAATCAGGCATTTGAGAAAATGGGCATTAAGCCTTTGGGAGTTGAAGGTATCCCTTCTACCTTGCGAAGACGATATAACTTTGATCACATGCCTGTCAGGGGCAGAATCCGAGCAAAAGTCTGGTTAGGTTTTAAATATTGGCATTACTGCAATAGGTACATAAGTAAGTAATTTTTTGATTCCACATGCTTTCTTTTATTTCCCCAACAGAAAATCAATTATATTGAGCGCTTTGATTCCTTCATAAGATTTAATATAGCTTTTGTCCATCGAAAGCACAATTTTTTCGTAATTATCAGAAATCTGCCGAAGTGGACGCAACTCCCGTTCTCTTGTATTCTCACCGGCAATTGTTTCCGAAACTTGTATATACAGTCTTGTATCAGGTTTTTCTGCAACAAAGTCTACCTCTGTTTCTCCAACTTTGCCTGCAGTTACACGGTAATCGCGGCGTATCAACTCCAGATAGATCACATTCTCAAGTATATGCCCACGGTCAACGTCTCGATAACCCAATAACATATTCCGGAAGCCCAAATCAACAATATAATTCTTGTTGAGGGTTTTCAACAAAAGTTTGCCTTTTATGTCGTATCTCCCTACTGAATAGAAGATGAAAGAACTGTGCAACATTCCGATATATTTGTCTATTGTCCTTGCAGCAAAGTTGTTTTTCAATTTTCCTTTGCTAATATTCCCTTCTGCAGTGAGAACATTGGCAATACTGTTCGGAGATGTGATGCTACCGATATTGTCAGCAAGAAATAAAACCAGTTTCTGAAGCAATGCCTGATCAGCAACCTTGTTGCGCTCCAGTACGTCCCGAAGTATAACGGTAGAATAAATTCCTTCCAGCGTTTCATTGATACGCGCAGTATTAAAATCAAATTGATTAAGTACCGGCATTCCGCCAAACTGTAAATACTTTTGGAATTTATCATCTGTCGTTACACCGGCCTCAAAGTTATAAAATGTCAGAAATTCCTTGAAGGAAAGCGGCAAAAGTCGTATTTCCACATACCTGCCTGAAAGCAGTGTCGAAAATTCGGATGAAAGCAGATAAGCGTTTGAGCCGGTAATATAAATATCTACATTAAAGTCGAGACGGAATGATTCGATTGCCTTTTCCCAGTTCGTCACAGCTTGTAGTTCATCAAATATCAGATAATTCTTTTCACCTAAAACAATATGTTTACTTACATATTCATAGAAAGAAATATGGTCCAAAAAATCCCTGAACACCATGGATTCCATATTCATGTGCAAAATATTTGACTTTTTTATTCCGACTTTCAGAAGATAATCCTCAAACAAGTCGAGAAGCGTTGATTTCCCTGAGCGGCGGATGCCTGTTACTATTTTTATAACATCCTTGTCCTTGAATTCTACCAATTTATTTAAATAATCTGGTCTCGGAATACGTTCCAACAATGATATCACCTTCTTCATCAATATATATTTCTATTATATATTGAAGTGACAATTTGTCAATATTTTATGACTTGTATGTATAAAACTCTATTTTATTTAATATTGTTTGACATTCATGTATATAATATCGATTTGTAAAATATATTAACCACAATACTGCTTCCACTATATTTCCGCCAGGTACAATATCTCAACAATATACTCGAGCAGGATTATCGCTTTATTAAGAGAAAAGGCGTCAAATAATTGACACCTTCTTCATCGGTTTGGACTTTTCCCTTTTGGCATTTATTAACATCCCTCATAATAGACTTCCCCCACTCCCCTTTTTGCTTTGATACACTTAATTCTCCATCTACACAAATACTGTAAAATACCTTGCATCCTCCAACTCCCGATTTGCTGCAGATGCAAAATCACACATCAGGTAGCTGAAGCTTTCCTGGCCCTTCTCAAAGGTAAATTCACAACAATTCAGCATACGCTCATGCCAACGAACCTCTGCCTTACACTGGTAACCTTGACCGTAAACAGTTTTTCCGGAGAACATTTCCTCCTCAGCAGAGCCGATCCGTTTGGAACGCGCATACAGCAATGCCCCTCGTCGAACGGTACTCATAGGACCGGGTACCATACTGCTGCGGCCACAAGGACCATTTAGCCCATCACATCTGCGCCTGATATGATAATCAGAATCCGGCAAATCCACATATTTACCTGTAAAATCCATGATTCCTGGTGTCATATCAAACATCATACGGATCACGGAATTGCCATCCGGCAGATTTAAAACGAAATACTCTCCTGCTGTTGCAGAATATACTTCTTCTCCACATTTCACCTTAGTGTTTGTGCTCCACTCCGGTATTCCCATACTTACCTCGTCTCTTTTTCCTCAATCACCAAAAAAGCTCCCCCTTCTCATCATTTCTATTGATCGTTGATTGATTCCACTGACAATTTACCAATTCTATAGAAATTGCCGTTGCGCTCTGCTTCCGTGCAGAAGTAAATCAGAGGTGACTTTTCATTGTAGATTCCGATTTCCAGATGATATTCTCCGGCGGGAATCTCCTGCGGAAGTACCACTTCTACCCTGTGTTCGTGCTTTCCGGGCAACCACTCTTTTATCCTGATATCTGTAGGAAACACATAACTGTCTCCCCGACCGAACAATCTTATGCAAAATGGAATGTTGTGATAAATAGGTGCTACGCCACAATTTTCCATGCATAAGTCCATGATAATCGTTTCCCCCGCGCCAATTGCTTCCGGATAAGAAACGCTGACAGGCATGATATGGTATCCCATTTTATTAATCCAGCCTTTTATCTTATCTTCCCACTCATATGGAATAGGGAAATTTTTAACATTCACACTACTGATATGCCAGTCAAGGGTGGACGCAATAATTTTATCCACATCCCATCCTTTGCGCTTCCACTCGCATAGCCACCAATAGCTTTCAATGGTGATAGGAGCTTTTTCCCACAAATCTGATGGAATAACTTCAAATCTTGCCGGATATAACTCATTCATATGCAGCGGATTTCCTACACCGTCCGCTCTCCATGCTACATCTCTGGTTTCATTTGCATAAGCCAACATTTCCGGAGAACAACTTTGCCCGATAAGCTGTGTATTCGGAAAGTAAATAGTATAATTATCCACCAAACGTTTTAAATCAGCCTCATCATAATCTCCTCTATGAGAACCTTCTCCCCACGCACCGGGAAGTGAAATATCCATGTACTCTAAAACAGGATCCTTGTCAAATCGTTCTCCAATTTTTCTAACTGCCAAGCCAAACAATTCCAAAAATTTAGGATCTGTGGGAGAACTTTTCTCTCTTACTCCACTCAGTCTTGCCGGACAAGGAATGATAGTTTTTAACCAATCCGGCACATCGTCTGTCTCTCTGGTGCTGTGAGGCATCATCCGAAACATCACCGTCTGGTCTTTGGCACGAGCCTTATTTAAAATATCTTCAATAAAAAAATAATTATACTGTCCCTGAACTGGTTCAAATTCCTTCCACAAAAAGCGAATATATGAAATGGTCGTATCAGGATAAAATCCCTGTTCTCTTCCTCTATGAGTTTCCTGTGGCGGAACAGGATAACATTCCGAGCCTTCCGTCTCCGTTGAATTATTCTCCGGTTTCACGATAATGTCCGTATACAACGGGTCACCTCGAAAATGCTGAAAGCTGGTAAATCCCATAAAAGGATTCTGAGCTTCTTCCTGCCTATAAGCAAAGGTTTTTGTAACTCTATTCTCTTCTATTGACATTTTCCTGCCCCTTACTTCGTTTTGGTCATTTCTTACTGATTGTTTTATTATACATTATTAATTTGGACTATTAAAATAATTCATGTTAGTTGTTAGTTTAAAACATTCATGTTACTTTTTTATATGGAAAAGAACAAAATTTATCATACAAACAGGAATGTCTATGGTAAAAAAATAAGATCCAGAATAACTGTCGGTACATACAGTACCAGCAATTTAGCACCTGGCATCATTTTACATCATCATCGCCATTTACGCTATGAATATTGCCACAATATTTCCTGTTTGGTATTTATTGTTATGTATAACCGTGGACTTCCCCCATTCCCCCGTCCTGCTTATTCAGTATTAAATTTCAGCTCTGCTTACCCGGTATCAAAAATCAACATCCTGTCGTGTTTAAGTAAATATAATCCCTTCCGTCTTTCATCTTGCATATTAACCTGTCAATTTTATATACATTCCTGATGTAATTCATCAATTTCCTGAAATAGTTATTACGCATTTATCCCTCACTTCCTGTAAAATTCTAACGGAAGGCTTGAGGGAAGAAAAGCCCGAATTTGATACATGTATCAGAATACTGACAAATATTTTCGTAATGGCACAGTAGCAATGCAAATAGGTGCGGTGTAGGAAGGAATTACATGGAAGGCGGCTGGGATAACCGGCATCAGGTTTGAAGAAATGCCGGCCGGGCCTGATAATGACGGCAACACGTACATGTATAAAACTTCATCTCAGCATTACTTTGCTTTTCCGTCAAATCTGAAGGAACCTGAAGCTGTACTTGGCGCCTTCGTACAATGGCAGTTATTATGGGATGAGGCGAGAGATAAATATGTTACATATGAAGATATGATCAGGGGGACAGCAATAATTCATCAATATCCGGAAGATGTAGAAAACTATATCAGGATTTTTACCAGCAAAGACAAGGTCAAAGATGAATATATCGATCATTTTCCTGCGGCTAATACTCTAATAGGTATTAAAGTTTTTGGACAGATTGGTGCAGACAACTCTGTCACAGCTTATTCCGCAATTGAAGCTATCAGCAGTGAAGTGAAGGCCATTATTGATGACGCGATGAGAAGGTAAGGAAGCTGTGTGAGCACATTGAATTATTGAAAAACTATATGACTTATTATGAGAGAGCAGGCAAAGACAGCCATAAGCAGATAAAGCAGCCATGGCTGTCTTTGCCTGCTTATGGCTTTTACTGAGTTGATGCGGATTCATCTGCGGCTTCGCTTGCGTCGACGCGATTGTCGTCCAGTATGATTTAATATTCTTGACGCCGGGATATTGATAGAAGCGCAGGAACATCCTGAAGAATATGCCAACCTTCAGGTCAGGGTTTACGGTTGGAACAATTACTTTGTGAATTTAAGCAAAACCGAACAGGGATAGTTCATCAAGGCGGCAGAAAAATAATCATTGTTTTAGTTGTTAAGGGATTGAAAATATAAGCATTCTTATGTATAATGAGTAATTAGTAAAACGTATTGAGTAATTTGCAAAGAGGTGCATATGTACAGAAGAGAATTGGTTTTACAGCTTATAGAAAGATTTAATGAACCAAGAAAGTTTATTCAAATTGTTGTTGGGCCAAGGCAAACAGGAAAAACAACAGCTGTTCTTCAAGCTCTCGAGCAAATTAAGGCGCCGCGACACTTTGTAAGCGCGGACGATCCTGCTCTTGTATCTGCAGAGTGGATCCGAAATGAATGGGAACAGGCGCGCGCCCTGGCAAAAAAAAACGCAGCAATTCTTGTTATTGATGAAATACAGAAAATCGACAAATGGTCCTCAATCATAAAACTCCTTTGGGATGAGGACAGCCGACTAAACGTACCCCTGAAAGTGCTACTGTCGGGCTCTTCTCCGCTGTTGCTGCAAAAGGGGCTTACAGAGTCTTTAATGGGAAGGTTTGAAATTTTATACTCTCCTCACTGGAACTATGCAGAATGTAGCGAGGCTTTCGGATACAACCTTGATGATTTCATTTTTTTTGGCGGTTATCCGGGAGCAGCTTCACTTATCAGAGATGAAAACCGTTGGGCGCGATATATGGGAACTTCAATTGTAGAACCTACGATATCACAGGACGTTTTGATGATGGAGGAAATCAGAAAGCCTGCCCTTTTGCGGTCGCTTTTCATGCTGGGTGCAGGATATAGCGCACAGGAATTATCTTTCACCAAAATGCTCGGTCAGCTGCAGGATTCAGGAAACACTGTTACTTTGGCGCACTACCTTGAACTTCTCGGTAAGGCAAATATGCTTACCAGCCTGCAGAATTTTTCCGGGAATCAAGTCCGTACCCGAAAGAGTTCACCGAGATTTATGGTGTATGATACCTCGCTTATGACTTATGCTGATGGCTCAAACAGAAGGCGGTTACTCGAAAATCCCACTGAACGCGGAAGGCTTGTGGAGAGCGCAGTAGGCGCATATTTGCTGGCACGGGGAAAAGAGGAAGGATTTGAAGTTTATTGGTGGCGTGAACGTAATATTGAAGTGGACTTTGTAATAAAAAAAGGTAATGCACTTACAGCCATTGAGGTCAAGAGCGGCAGAATAAAAAATACAGGCGGGAGTCTTGTATTCAAGAAACTGTATCCGGAAGCCCTTTCCCTGATTATCGGAAGCGCAAATCTCAGTTTGGAGGACTTTTTGCTGGGCAAAAAACCGCTTTTTATATAATTGCGAATGAACAGGAAACAAGACAAATAAATGCCGGAGGCAGCTGGCAACCAAGGCAGGAAGAGAGATGGAGGGCAGAGATAAACAGGAGCCTTTTAGCCTCTTCCATTATATTACATCATCACCGTCTTTCTCGCCACAATTATTACTATAATATTCCCCATCCGGTATTTATTGACATCCCGCTTTACAGACTTCCCCCACTCCCCCGTCCTGCTTATTCAGTATTAAATTTCAGCTCTGCTTACCCGGTATCAAACATCAACATCCTGTCGTGTTTAAGTAAATATAATCCCTTCCGTCTCTCATCTTGCATATTAACCTGTCAATTTTATATACATTCCTGATGTAATTCATTATTTTTTAAAATAGTACTTGCGCATTTGTCCCTCGTTTCCTGTTAGATTCTAACAGGAGGTTTGAAAGAAGAAAAGCCGAATTTGGTACATGTATCAGAATACTGTAAAAGCACGTGAAATAAAGCATTTGGCGAAGTAAAATTAAATTCCTGGAAGTTTATATAGATCAATCAATTTCTTAAACATCCAATCGGAACAACCACCACTCCGTTTTTCAATTGAAAGGCGTATTCAGTTCCTGTAATAACCATCAGGAATGACGGCTC